>CAYOYJ010000097.1:0-9508 GCA_964408155.1 uncultured Syntrophales bacterium | reverse complement strand
CGCTTGATGGTTTTTCAGATATTGAACGGCTTCTTCACCACTGGCCGCGGTTTTGACACGATATCCGATTCGCGTCAGCATCCTTTGTGCCAAATCCCGCTGCTCTGCGACATCATCGACCACCAGGATCATTTCTCCGCGGCCCCAATATTCATCGGCTTCGACCTTTCCATTTTTTATCACAACCTCACATCGGGTTACCGGAAAATAAAGGGCAAAGAGACTCCCTTTTCCTTCCTCGCTTTTTACATCGATATACCCCCGGTGATCCTTGACCGTACCCCAAACCACCGCCAGTCCCAAACCCGTCCCGCTGCGGCCCATCACCTTCCTGGTATAGAAGGGCTCAAAGATCTTTCCGATATCGGACTGGGGAATGCCTTTTCCATTGTCCGCCACGGTGAGAACCACATAATCCCCTTCGGCCATGTTATCGTAACCTTGAATATGGGTATCGAGATAGCGGTTCATTGTGCTGACGATAATCCGTCCGCCGTCCGTGATCGCTTCGGCGGCATTGGCGACCAGATTCATCACGGTTTTACCCAGATGGAGCGGAGAACCCTTGAGGTTCAGCAGATTTTCTTCCAGATTCACCTCAAAGATCACACCGGGATGAGATGCCTTCAGCATTTCAAACTCAGGGGCGTTGAAATAATCACTCACAACAGAGTTCAAATTGACCGCCTCGGATTTGTCTACGTTTCTGCGGGCCAAGGTCAGCATGTCCTGTATGATCGCCGCGCCGCGCTGACCCGATTGCAAGATGTTCTGTACATGTTTCCGTTCCCGGCTGTCATCCGGCATCCCCAAAAGCAGTAATTCCGAATATCCGACCAGGACGCCCAGAACGTTGTTCAGGTCATGGGCCACCCCGCCCGCCATGATGCCCAAAGCCTCCATTTTCTCAGCGCGATATAAACGCTCCGCCAACCTCTGGCGTTCCTCTTCAGCACGTTTTCTTTCCGTGATGTCAATGGCAATGGCTAACTTGACCAGCCGGCCGTCAGGCCAGTTTATGGCCCGGTCACGGCACTCGTACCAACGGCCGTTGATCGGTTCCGGGAGTTCCCAAACCACACCGGCCGTCGGTTGTCCGTCTGCATCCACCAACTGATCGTTCCTGCAGAATGTACAGGGACCCGCCTGCCCCTGCAAAATAACCTGCCGGCAAAGCTTGCCTTCCATTTCACCCAGTGCGGAACGCCCATATCGGTTGACAAAAAGAACCTCATGTGAGGTCATATCCACCACGTACACCAGGGCATCAAAACTGTTCAGCACCTCCGAGAATCGGTTGTTGGCAATGCTCAATGCTTCTTCCGCTTTGCGGCGGTCGGTAATGTCCCGGATACTTTCAATGGCGCCGACAATATTCCCGTCGATGTCGTAAAGCGGTGCAGCGGTCCCCAGGAGATAAACGGTGCCGCCTTTTAAATTCGGCATGTAGGCCTCGCCGACAACGATCCCCTTATTTTGGCTTATGTTGCTGTGCTTATCAGCAATATCTTCATGCGGTTCCAGCACCAGATCGATGAGAATGGGTCGTCGCTCCCCGTAAAACGGAACCGCATATTCGTAGTTTCCCCTGCCGATCATCTCTTCGGCCATGACGCCGGTCATTCTTTCCATGGCGCGGTTCCAGGAGATGACCCGTCCTTCCCGATCGACGACCAGTGTGGCATCAGGCAAAAACTCTATAATCTCCTCAAGCTGCTGCTGCGATTCTTTCAGTTTTTCCTCGGTCTTTTTCATGCGGGTTATATCCCGGGCCGAAGTCATGACAGCATAGACATCCCCGTTTTCCTTAAATTCGGGCACCAGAAGCCAGTCGATCCAAGTGCCGGATGGCAGCACAAATTCAATCCGATGGGGCTGCGCCTTATCAAAAACCTTCTGCAGCGCCCCTTCCCACATTTTTACCAAATCATCAGGAAAACCCAGTTCGACGTGCGTTTTCCCCAGAAACATTTCACGGGGAATCCCCGTCTGTTTTTCTACGGCAGGATTGACATACAGGTGGCGGTAAGACCGGTCAAAACGCATGATGACATCAAGGGAATTTTCAGCGAGGGCCTGAAAGGTTTCTTCACAGTCACGCAGCGCCCGGACAACCCTTCTATATGCTTCGACGTCATCCGGCCGGGAAACCGGTTCCGTATTTGATCTGCTTCCTTCAGCGGCCCCGGCTTTTTGTACAACGGCGTTTTCCAGTTCGTTGACACGCTCGCGCACTTTTCGAAGCTCTACTAAGAGCTGTGCTTTGGATTTATCTTCATCTTTCATTGATATACCTGCCGTTTAAGCGACCGACCTGCATGAAAATGATTCCTATAAAAAGAAATCAGCGAGGTCTTCCCTTTCACTCAGAGCCGACGACGCGTCCGGTCACAACTTTTCCCCCGTCGTCGTTTTTCTTTCACCTGTCTATCAGGGCCAACGTATCAATCCTTTTTATCAGGTCGCGGGCACGACTGCTTCCTTTGAGGATCTGCTGAATAAAGTGCCGGACCGGATCCTCGCGGTCGGGTAAATCGCCCAAGGCCAACTCCGCATAACCCGTAACCGCCCCTAAAAGAATATTCGAGTCATGGGCGATCTTTCTGAGGACACGCACCGTATCCCCTGAATGCCATTTTTCCGCCGAAGCGCCGTCAAAGGCATTGCGTCCCGACATATCCTGGAAAATGATCAAACATGCCCGCTTCTCGAGATGCGTCAGCCGTACATTCAGACACAAGCGGTTGCCGTCCCGGCCATGTACGACAACGTTTTCCTCATGAACGCTGCCTGCTTCACCGGACTTCATGAACATGCTGATACGATTGATTTTATCTCCCAGTTCGGAATCGTCGGGAAAGACCTTCTCACACATGGCAATCATGAAGGCCTTCAGATCGGACCAGTGGCAAATGTCGGGGGAAAACATTTTTTTCATCGCCGGATTCAGGTACGCCACTTCCCCCTGGCCCTCCAAAATGACAATCCCGGATGTAAGGTTGTCACAGACCAGCCGGAACTGACAATACCGGTTTTGGGGTGTTTCCCGTTTCGTCGCACGCATAGGATGCCGTATCCCTTTCCTGCTCCGGAAAGTGCGCATAAATCAACGCCTCCCGGTTTCACAGACAAGCAGTTGCCTAAAAATCCTTGAAATCATCCTCGAAAGGAATCACCTGATCCGAACGGACAATCGTCCCCTTAGGCCCGGAGAAGGCTTTCATATACATTGGTCCGGGTTTCACGGACGGCAGCTTCGAGAATCCCGAGGCTTTCCCTCTTTTTTTTCGCGATCCCGCAGGCGAAGAAAGCACACCGATTCTTGTTTCACCGCTTCCCACAACGGCCATGAGGTCTCCCACGTAGACTTTCATCTGTTGCGCCTGGGCGTTCAACTCTTCCGAAGCGCTGGCCGATTCTTCCGCGTTGGCCGCAGTCTGTTGTGTGACTTTGTCCATTTCCGTCACGGCAATGTTGATCTGGGAAATACCATGGGCCTGTTCCTGGGAGGCTGCGGCGATCTCACCCGCCAGATCGGTCACTTTTCGTGCAATCTGGGCGTTTTTGTCCATCGCTTCATTCACCTGATCAAAGGTTGAGGTGGCTTCCTTGATCCGCACCGTCGAATTGGAAATCAGGTCCTGCGTGTTCTTGGCCGCTTCCGTGGCTCTCATGGCCAGGTTTCTCACCTCGTCGGCCACCACTGCAAATCCGGCGCCGGCTTCCCCGGCACGGGCGGCTTCCACTGCGGCGTTCAATGCCAGCAGATTGGTCTGGAAGGCAATTTCGTCGATGGTCTTGATGACCTTCGCCGTATCTTCACTGGCCTTGACCGATGCATGCATCGCCTTTTCCATTGTTTCCAGCCGATCCATGATGATCTGGAAATTCGGCGCCGCTTCCTTTGTCATCATATCATTGGCGATCTGTGCATTGTCGGCATTCTGCCTGGTCATCGAGGAGAGTTCCTCTAAAGAAGACGATGTTTCTTCCAAAGATGCAGCCGACTCGGACGTCGATTCCGCCAGACGCTGACTCGACGAAGACACCTGACTCGACGCGGCCGCAATCTGTTCCGCGCCGTCGCTTAAGCCGGCAATGACCCGGTTGAGCGGTTTGGTAATCGCCAGGTTCAGAGCAAATCCGAGGCCCAGGGCCATCAGAATCCCCAAAACGGTCACGGCGCCCATGATCCAATTCGCCCGCTTGGCCACCGCCTGATTACTGGCCAGAGATTTTTTCGCCAGTTCGTCGTTCAGGACGATCATCTTTTCCAGATCGGCGCTCAATTTGATGCCGATTTCTTTACCTTCCCTTAAACTGTTCATCGCCTCTTCCTGGTTCCCGGCCACGGCAGCTCCGAGCATCTTATCCCGGGATCCCAGATAAGGGCCCAGATTTGTCTTGAAATCATCGAATATTTTCCGTTGCTCCGGATCGACGGTTAACCGATCCACCTTACCCACCAGTTTCAACCCCTCCTCATCCCGTTTTTTCATGTCATCCGCGACCATAGAGATGTCGCTACCCAGAGTAAACTTATTGAACAGGGCGTAGACAACGGCGACGCGCATGTCGAGAAATTTTTGGTTCAACGTCGCCGCGGTGTCCATCAGCGCCATGTTTTCATCATACATCCTCTGGCCGGACTTCTCCACGGTACCAAGCTGGCTGATGCCGATCACACCAATAACAAGCGCCACGGCGGCGACCATCAGAAAGCCGCCGATGAGCTTGACTCCCAGTTTCACGTTTTGCATCTTTCTTCCTCCAACCTATCGTTTTATCTTTTTCAATTTATCAATTTTACCTTACAGGGCTTCCTCCGGGCCGATAAATCCGCTCGCGTCAGCACCTTGTCGATATCCAGCAGGATCTTACCCCCCGCGTTTGCGACCAATTCATTCCCTTATTATTCTGTGCTTTGTATGACAAAAAGAATGCCAACGGCAGCAAATATAAATTTGAATTGCAAGGTGATATGTAATAACGGAGACTTACAGATGACGAGACCGAAATACCCCCCGGAAAAATCATTTCCCGCAGCGACTATGAATGGGAGAAATTTCTTTTCCGTGAAACGCTTTAAGAAGAAACAATGGCGCTATGACAGGTTAAACTCTGTGATATCAGTATTTTACCAAGAGTATTGCCGGGGAAGACTTGTCTTGGTTTACGAGACACCTGCGTCCGGCCGATTCCTGTTCCACTGATGCTTCTTTAAAAGACTGTACAGCCGCGGGCGGGATAGACCGGATACTTCACAGGCCTTGCGGATATCCCCACCCGTACCGGACATCAAATCCCTCAGGTAGTCCCGCTCCAGGACATCAAGGATTGTCTGTCGCCTCTCTTTCAACGTCTGCATAAGGGGTTCCGGGCCGGACTTTTTCCCTTTCCGGGTGAGGGAACGCCGGGCCAGGGCAATACGGATATGGGGAGGAAGATGTTTGGAGAAAAGCACCTGTCCGTCGTCACTGACGGCCAGGGCGCTGTCGAGGGTCTGCATCAATTCCCGGACATTGCCGGGCCAGTCGTAAGCGCCCAGCGCCTCCAGAAGGTCCGTAGAGATACCCCGCAAGGGGGCGCCGTTTCGCCTGCTGAGTTGCCCCAGGCGTGACAAAACCAGATCGGGGATGTCTTCAGCGTGATCCCGAAGCGGAGGCAGCTCAATCGTCAGGGCGCGAATCCGGAAAAACAGATCGCTGCGAAACTGCCCTGCTTCGACCATGGATGCCAGATCGCGATTGGTCGCCGCAACGAGCCGGAAGTCACTGTGCAGTTCGCTCTTGCCCCCCACGGGACGAAAACGGCGTTCCTGCAGGACCCGCAGGAATTCCTTTTGAATGGACAGAGGCAATTCCCCTACCTCGTCCAGAAACAGGGTCCCCCCGTCGGCCTGACGGATCAGACCGTCCTTGTGCGCATCGGCCCCGGTAAAAGCGCCCTTTTCATGACCGAAGAGGACACTTTCCACCAGCGTCTGGGGCAGCGCTGCACAGTCGATTGTGACCATTTCCCGATTCCGGCGTGAACTGTTGTGATGGATGGCCCGGGCAAAGAGTTCTTTCCCCGTACCGGTTTCGCCGGCGATCAGGACATTGGCTTCACTCGTTGCAGCCTGGGCCAGCAGATCCAAGCAAGCATTCATGCGGGGTCCCTTGCCGATGATTCCCTCCCGGTTGAGAATAAAGGGTTTGTTCTGTCCCTTTTTTGCTTCCCGGTATTCAAGTGCCCGCAGCAGGGGAAGTTTCAACTTGCTGATGGAAGAGGCCTTTTCGATGTAATCCCAGGCCCCGCTTTTAATGGCCAGTTCGGCCCCGTCGGGGTCGCCGTAACCCGTGATGATAATTACCTCCGGCGACGAGGGGACACTTTTGATATGAGTGAGGAAATCCAGACCGTTACCGTCGGGCATCATCACGTCCAGAAAAACGACGTCAAAATCAAGCTGCTCGACCTTCCGCACCGCCTCCTTCAGGGTAAAAACGGAAAACGCCTCGTATCCCATGCGTTTGACGAGATCGCACAGCATCTCCGCCATGAGCTGTTCATCGTCAATGATTAATATCTTCGGCATCGTTTTTCCGGCAGGCCCTTCTGAAACCATGAATTTTCCTGAAATATTCGTACTCATACCACATAAGAAAGGCAATCTCAAGGCGCCCCCGGCGGCATGCACGATAGAGACAAGACCGGCGGCTTATACGGAAATCTTGGCGGCCCCTGCTCGTCTTTCCTGCATGACTTCCGCGGACTGAGGGCGCAAAAGAGCAAGAAGTGCGGCGGCATCGGCCCTAACGGGATCGAGCCAGGCCGTCGCATCTTTGCGTGAAATAATCGCGGGCATCCGGTCATGTACGGCTCGAATCAGTTCGTTGGCTGTTGTCGTAATGATTGTGCAGGTGCGCAGCATCAGGCCGTCCGCTCGGCGTCGGATATCGTAAAGTCCGGCTATGCCGAACGGCTCACCGGATTTCAGCTCATAATAATGGGGAATACGTTTCCCCGCCGTTTTTTCCCATTCGTAAAAACCATCGGCCACAATCAGACAGCGCCGACGCTTGAAAATATTCCGGAAACCGGCCTTTTCCGTCAGGGTTTCGGCACGGGCATTGATGATTCCTTTTCCTTGCGGGGAATTTTGGGCCCAGGAAGGAACCAAGCCCCAGCGACATTCAAACAGTCGGTTCACCTCTTCCCGGATCACGGCGTAGATCTGCCGACCCGGATAGACCTCACCGGGGGGGGCATAATCGCACCGCACCTCACGGACATCAAAGTGATTCGTCAGACGGGACAAATCCGTCAACAGAACAAAGCGGCCGCACATGGGATGAAGGCTATTTTATTTCGATGGTCATGTTCCGGAGCATTTCCCAGGCTTGATCGACCTTTTCCTGCTCTTTTCGGTCAAGGGTTCCGCCGTGCGGTTTGCCTGTCGAATAGATGATGACCGTTTTCCCATCGGCGTCCTTGATTTCTTTCGTTCCCATGGTGTCGTAGGGATCACGGTTTTCCTTCGCGATTTCCTGTGAAATCATCAACTGGATTGTTTTGTCATCCACACCCGCCTTCTTCAACCGGATCACCTGCTCGGGAGTCAAGGCATGGGAAAAGACGGGCAACAGGAAAAAAAGACCGCAACATAAAAAGGTTAAACATATTTTTTGCAGCATCGATCACTCCTTTGGTAATGCCGCATTCGCAGAGTCCGGAGATGGCGCATCACCTTCATCCAAAACCTCACGGATTGTCCGAGAAACCTGGTCCACCAGAAAAGGCTTCTGAATAAAAGCCTTCACACCCCGTCCCAGAATCGTCTTGGCCTCTCCGTTTACGCTGTACCCGCTGGATAGAATGGCCTTGATCCGGGGATTAATCCGTTTGAGTTCATCAAAGGTTTCCCCGCCGCCCCAGACCGGCATGACCATATCCAGGATCACCAGATCGATCCGGTCACGGTGGGTCCGGTACAGATCCACGGCCTCCCTGCCGCCGGTCGCCCTGAAGACCTGATATCCCAGCGTCTGCAGCAGGTCCCCTGTCACCTTGAGAATGGTCGGTTCGTCATCGACGACCAGCAGGGTTTCCGTACCCTTGAGCACCCTTCGGTTTTCTTTGACCTCGGCATTGACCGTTTTTTTCGAGGCGAAGAGGTAAATGCTGAACGTCGTCCCTTTTCCCTTTTCACTGTACACATTGATGATGCCGCCATGGCCCTTGATGATGCCGTAGACGGTCGCCAGCCCCAAACCCGTCCCCCGTCCCATTTCCTTGGTCGTAAAAAAGGGATCAAAGACCCGCTGACGCGTTTTTTCATCCATACCGACGCCCGTGTCGGTGACGGTGATTCTGGCGTAATCCCCCGGGGGCACATCATGCACGTTCACCTGGGCGGTATCCAGGCTAACATTTTGTGTTTCCAGGAAGAGATCGCCTCCCCCCGGCATGGCCTGCCAGGCGTTCACATAGAGATTAAGCAGAACCTGTTCCATCTGGCCATGATCCACGTCGACGCTCCAAAGTTTTTTGTCGAGTTTTTTATGAACGGTGATTTCCTTTTTGGTGCGGTGGAACATTTCCACCGTTTTCTCCACCAGACGGTTCAGATCGGCCGGTTTGACCTCGTATTTCCCGCCCCGGGCGAAACCGAGAAGTTGTTTCGTCAGGTTGGCGCCGCTCACCACCTGATTCTCGATCGCCTTCAATTTTTCATAGAACGGATGCGACGATTCCAGTTTATACAGCATCAGGGAGGTGTAACCCTGAATCCCCATGAGCAGATTATTAAAATCATGGGCGATCCCCCCTGCCAGGGTCCCAATCGCCTCCATTTTCTGGGCCTGGATCAGTTGTTCTTCGAGTTTTTTCTGCCGGGTGATGTCCTCATAGGTCTGAAGATGCTTTCCGTTACTCATATAAACGGATCGCAGATAGAGGGTCTTTTCCAGACCTTCCTTGCTCCGGACCACGACCTCCCCTTCTACAATACGGCCCGGCACCGGTGCATCGTACAATTGTTTTTTCCAGAAAGCCTTGATTTTTTTCCGATATTTGTCATTTGGATAGATTTTCGCGAACCAGTCTTCCTTGGTCGTTATCTCATCAAGCGTATAGCCGAATATTTCCGTGAATCTCGGGTTAAAATATTCGAACTGCTGGTCGGCGCCCATCAAAGAAATGCCGACGGGGGTTTCCTCCGTCAGAAGACGGAATTTCTCTTCACTTTCCCGGAACGCTTCTTCCACTTTTCGATGACCGGTGACATCTCGGATGGATTCAATGGCGCCGATCGTATTGCCGTCGCTGTCGTAAAGATGCCTTGCCTTGGCCCAAAACCGCTGATCCCGACGGCCACGAAGACTCGGGACCTCCGTTTCCACGACCAGTACATCGCCCTCCGTCCGCACATAGTGGTAGTATGCTTCCAGCGCCGGGTCCGGATGGAGAACCATGTCGATCAGGAGGGGACGCCGGACCCCATAGAAAGGCAGGGCATATTCAT
>CAYOYJ010000096.1:0-9699 GCA_964408155.1 uncultured Syntrophales bacterium | reverse complement strand
TAGAGAGAACGCTTTTCCTTGTAGCGCCAATGGGCGGCGATTCCTTCTTCCGCCCACTCGTGCATTTCACGCGTACGAATCTGGATTTCCACCCGTTCGCCATAGGGTCCGATCACCGTCGTATGCAACGAGCGATAGTTGTTGACCTTGGGGATGGCAATGTAATCCTTGAACCGCCCGGGAATCGGCTTCCAGTGGGCGTGAACCACGCTCAGGGCCTCGTAACAATCCTTTTCCTTGTCGGAATCGAGAATAACCCGGAAGGCCGTCAGGTCGTACACCTCGTCGAAATTGATCCGCTGTTCCTGCATCTTTTTGTAAATACCGTAAAAATGCTTCGGCCGCCCCTCAACCACGCATTTCAAATCATACTTTTCCATCTCCTCTACTATGATTTTCCGCACTTCCTCCGTATATTGCTCGCGCTCCTGTTTCTTTTTCGCAACCCGCCGAGTCAATTCATTGTAATCGTCGTAATTCAAATAGCGGAATGCCAGATCCTCCAGTTCGGTTTTCATCCAGTTGATACCCAAGCGGTTGGCAAGGGGCGCGAAGAGTTCCATGGTCTCCTTTGCAATATACTTTTGTTTCTCCACCGGATGAAATTCGAGGGTGCGCATGTTGTGCACCCGGTCAGCGAGTTTAACCAAAAGGATGCGGATATCCGTGGACATGGCCAGAATCATCTTGCGGAAATTTTCCGCTTGGCGTTCCTCTTTGCTGCCGAAAGTGATTTTACTGATTTTGGTCAAACCATCGACGAGAAAAGCGACATCCTTACCGAAGGCCTCTTCGATCTCGGGTAAGGTAGCCAGGGTATCTTCCACCGTATCGTGGAGCATCCCCGTCACAATCGTCGCCGCGTCGACCTCCATACCGACGAGAATCCCCGCCACCTCCATGGGATGGGTCAGATAAGGCTCGCCGGAGAGGCGCACCTGTCCCTGATGAACGGTCGCCGAATAAATGTAGGCTTTTTCGATGATTTCCAGGTCATCGGGATTGAGATACGTCCCGGCTTGATCAAGGATATCGGTAATACGCAGCATAGGACTTCATTAACTCAGATAAGGGGCCTGAAAAGTGGGGAATCAGGCTAATTTCCCCAAACGGTCCAGCTCCGTTTTGACGGCCGTTGCCAGATAATCGGCCGTTCCGGTCAGATCGACGCTCAAGACCTCGCCGCTTCTGCGATTCTTGACCTCGACTTTTCCTTCCGCGAGCTTCTTGGGCCCAATCGTCACGCGATAAGGAATACCGATCAGGTCGGCGTCTTTAAATTTAACCCCGGCCCTCTCGTCCCGGTCATCCAAGAGCACTTCCAAACCTTGCGCCGTCAGCTCTTGATAGAGCTCTTCCGCCGCCTTGCACAGGGTATCTTCGCTGATGTTCACCGGTGTGATGATCACTTGGAACGGGGCCATCGGTACAGGCCAGATGATACCGTCGTCATCATGGTACTGTTCAATGGCGGCGGCTACCGTTCTGGTAACACCGATGCCGTAGCAGCCCATAATCATCACTTGCTCCTTACCGTTCTTATCCAGATAGACGGCCTTCAAAGCTTTGCTGTATTTCGTTCCCAACTTGAACACGTGGCCCACCTCGATACCCCGGGCAAAGGTCAAGTCCCCCCGGCAACGAGGACAGGCATCGCCATCCCGCACGACTCGGAGATCGGCAAATTCACTGACCTTAAAATCGCGGTCAAAGTTGACGTTCTTCACATGGTAGTCCTCGCGATTGGCCCCCATAACCATGTTTTTCATACCGATCAGAGAATAATCGGCGACAATGCGGGTTTTTATTCCGACCGCGCCGGCAAATCCCCGGGGTGACCCCGTGGCGGCAAGAATCATGTCGTCCCCCGCCAGTTCCAGTTCATCGCACCCCAGGTAATTTCTGACCTTGATTTCATTAACGTCTTCATTACCTCGAACCAGAACGGCCACCGGTTTTCTATCGGCGCTAAAAATGAGGGTCTTCACGACATTAACCGGCATAACTTGCAGGAAAGCACAGACCTCTTCAATGGTCCTCACGTCGGGAGTATGGACCTCCTCTCGCGGAAGCTGATCCCCGTCATCGGCCGTCCCCGCCTCCGGCTTGGGAATTTCCGCTTTTTCCAGGTTCGCCGCGTAAGCGCACCGACCGCAGTAAACAATCCCGTCTTCACCGGATTCTGCCATGACCATGAATTCGTGGGAAGAACTGCCGCCGATGGAACCCGTATCGGCTTCGACGGGCCGGAACATCAACCCACAGCGGGTAAAAATCCGCTGATAGGCTTCAAACATCTTGCTATAACTCAGGTCGGCACCCGCGTGGTCGGCGTCGAAACTGTACGCGTCTTTCATGCTGAATTCCCGGCAGCGCATTACACCAAAGCGTGGCCTGATTTCATCGCGGAATTTGGTTTGAATCTGGTACAGGTTACGGGGCAGTTGACGATACGTTTTGATCTCGTTGCGGACCAAATCGGTGATCACTTCTTCATGAGTGGGTCCCAGGCAGTACTCCCTATCATGCCGATCCCGGAAACGCAGCAATTCCTTGCCATAGAACACCCAACGGCCCGATTCCTGCCAGAGTTCCGCAGGCTGAACCATGGGGAGGGAAACCTCTTGGGCGCCCGCCCGGTTCATTTCCTCCCGGACGATCTGCTCCACCTTACGGACAGTTTTAAGGCCAAGGGGTAAATAAGAATAAATGCCACTGGTTAATTTTCTGATCATGCCCGCCCGAATCATAAGCTGATGGCTGGCTATTTCCGCGTCGGAGGGAACTTCCTTGACGGTGGGTAAAAAGAGATTTGAATAGCGCATGACGCCTCCCGGATGAATGATTGCTCTGCTCTCCCGTGATTTGGCGCAGGAAAACAAAATGCGGTTTCAAGCTACCATAACTGACGGCAGAATGCACCAAAAACCCTGTAACCGGCGTACAATCAACCTGTCGTTCAAGGCGTCAGGCAATTAGATAACGGGAACAACCAACCATACCATGCCGAAATCCTCTGGTACGCCCATCATTAAGCAAGATTCAATCATGAACCCGCTGCGAAGGGAAAAATAAAAAAGCTTTTTTTACTAACCATGACACTCCTTCCTCCTCCTTTTGGAATTGTGACCGTATGCGCACGTATTGTTGTTAAGCAAAGGATTCGCAAGATACAGGCCATGTATGTTATCTAACTGATATAACTAAAAATATTAATATAGATTCGGCCTAAAGAAACAAATAGCTTGGTGCACATCTGTTCCAACTAGTCCAATGCAGTTCCAATAGAATAGTAATTCAATAATAAGGAAAGGTTTTCTCTTAAATCTATCAAGTTGAAAGAGAATTACCAATGGAATAGGGGCAGGATTTTGAACAGATTGGTTATAGGAACACGGCGTAATGATTAACTGATTTTTTCGCCAGTCAGTATATCGATTTCGGTGAACAGGACAGAAATAAACTCGGCTTCCTTGAGTTTCCGCACCACCTGTCCTTTTTTGAACAGCATACCGCTTCCTTTACCGCCGGCAATGCCGATATCCGCTTCCGCCGCCTCACCCGGACCGTTGACGACACAGCCCATCAGGGCAATTTTCAGCGGTGTTTTCAGGTTGATCAGTCTCCGCTCGACTTCTTCAACCAAGGCCAGAAGATCGATTTCACAGCGGCCGCAGGTAGGACAGGAAATAATTTCGGGGCCTCGCTCCCTGAGCTTCAGGGCACGAAGAATGCCCCAGGCCACATCCATTTCCTGCACCGGATCGCCCGTAACGGACACCCGGATGGTATCGCCGATACCTTCACTCAAGAGGATACCAATCCCCAGGGATGACTTGATCGCGGATTGCAGAATCGTCCCGGCCTCGGTAACTCCCAGATGCAGAGGATAATCGCTCTTTTGAGAGAATTCGCGATAGGCATCGATCATCGTGGGAACATCCGACGATTTGAGGGAAACCTTCATGTTGTTAAAACCCAACCCTTCCAGGTAATCGACGCTCCGCAGGGCGCTTTCCACCAGAGCCGATGCCGTCGGGCCACTGTATTTGGCCAACAGGTCCTTTTCCAGGGAGCCGCCGTTAATACCCAGGCGGATGCAGATATCCCGTTCCCGTGCCGATAGCACGATACCTTTGAATTTTTCTTTCGGAATGTTGCCCGGATTGATTCGGATGCCGTCCATACCCTGTTCGATCGCCATCAGGGCCAGACGGTCATCGAAGTGAATGTCCGCAATCACTGGCAAGGGAGAATGTCTGCGAATTTCCGATAAACCCGATGCGGCTTCCTTATCCGGCACAGCTACTCGGGCGATCTCACAGCCCGCCTCCGTCAGCCGCCGGATCTGTTCCACAGTAGAGGCAACATCACGGGTATCCGTGTTCGTCATGGACTGCACGGCGACAGAAGCCTCGCCGCCTACCTGAACAGACCCTACATGAACGGCTCTGGTTGCCTTCCTGCCTTGCATCTTTTAACCCGCTCTTTCAATACGCTGGTGTCAGCCCCGGTTACCGTTTCTACGTTCAGGCGACCCGTCCCGCAGCGAAAGCCTGCAGATTTGCATCAAGCACCTTGGGCGGAAAGGCTTCCCGGAGCACCACATCCCAGATTTTTGCGTCAATATCCAGATAGGTGGAGAGCACCCCCAGCAGGGCCGTGTTTTCCGCCTTGATATTACCGGCATCGATAGCCATCTGTGTCGCGTTCACTTCTTTCACATCGGACACCCGTTTCCGGACCGTCTCGGCCACGCCTTCCGGATAGGCCGCCACCCCCAGGTTGACCGCCGGAGGGTAAAGCTCCAGTTCACTCATGATAACCCGCCCGTTCGGTTTTACGTAGTCCAGGTAACGCAGCACCTCGAGCCTTTCAAACGCCACGAGAATATCCACGCCGCCTTTCGGCGCCAGAGGCGAATAGACCTTCTTGCCGTAGCGGACATGACTCGTCACACTGCCGCCACGCTGGGCCATGCCATGGACTTCGCTTTTTTTGACGTCCAGACCCGACCGCATAATGACTTCGCAGAGAATATCGCTGGCCCGGATGATCCCCTGGCCGCCGACGCCAACCATATAGACACTCGTTACTTTATTTTTCATGGCTTATTCCTCCTCCACAATCGCCCCGGCCTTGCACAACTGCTGACAGAGGGTGCATCCCGTACAATAGACGCTATCAATCAAAGCAATCCCCTCCTGGGTTTTCGTCTTTTTCTGATAGGTTCCTTCGGCCATTTTCGCAAAGGACCGCCAGGAGATGGGGGAACAACTCAGACCGAGACAGAGTTTGCAGCCGTTGCATTTATCCGGATCGACCCGGAAGGGCTTTCCGATGGCGGGATTGGCCCTGCGGAACAGGACGCAGGGGCTTTCAGCAATGACGACGGATGGACCGGGGTTGGCCAGTTCATCCTTCATGACTTTCCGGACCTGTTTCAGGTCGAAGGGGTTAACAACCCGCACATTTTCAATCCCGAAAACCTTGGCCAGAGCCGCGAAATCGAGTTTTTTCGTCGGCTGTCCCTGGAGGGTGTAACCTGTCGCCGGATGCTCCTGCATGCCCGTCATGGCCGTCGTGGAGTTGTCACAGATAACCACCACGGCGTCGCTGCCGTTATAGGCCATATTCAAAAGCGGTGTCATCCCCGAGTGGACGAAGGTCGAATCGCCGATGACGGCGACGACCTTCCCTTTCCCCTTGTCCTTCAGAGCTTTACTCATGCCGTGGGCCATGCTGATACTGGCGCCCATGCAGACCGTCGAGTGCAGTCCTTCCAAGGGTTTCATGAAGGAGAGGGTATAACAGCCGATATCCCCGGAAACGAAAGCGCCCAGTTTTCCCAGGACATAGAACATACCGCGATGGGGACAGCCCGGGCAGAGATTGGGCGGTCGCGGCGGCACTTCCGGGGCTGCCATGATCGCATAATCACTGGCGCAACCACCGATGGCATGGGCGACAATGCCGGGATCCAGTTCATTCGCAAACGGAAGAATTGCCTTGCCTGTTACGTCGATGCCCATGGCCTTGATCTGCTCCTCCAGGAAGGGATCGAGCTCTTCGACCACATAGAGTTTTTTAACCTTCCCGGCGAATTTACGGATGAGTTTCTCCGGCAGAGGGTACACCATCCCGAGCTTCAGATAGGAATATTCGGGGAAGGCATCTTTTGCGTAATTGTAAGGCATGCCGGAGGTGATGATGCCGACGTCTTTGCTTTTCATCTCCACCCGATTCAGGACCGAGGATTCGGCAAATTGTTTCAGGGCCGCGGTTCTTTTTTCCACCAGTTGGCGACGGACACGTGAATTTCCGGGAACCATGACATATTTCGATGCATTGGTCAGAAGTGCTGTCTTGTCTTCAAAAACACCCGGTTCTTCAAGGTTGACAATCGATTTGGAATGCGCCACCCGGGTCGTCGTCCTGAGCATGACGGGGGTATCGAACTGTTCACTCAGGTCGAAGGCGACCTTGATGAATTCCTTCGCTTCCTGACTGTCGGCAGGTTCCAGCATGGGCACTTTGGCGAATTTCGCATAGTTGCGGTTATCCTGTTCGTTCTGGGAACTGTGCATGGACGGATCATCGGCCGAAATGATGACGAGTGCGCGATTGGTTCCCGTATAACTGGCCGTAAAAAGGGGGTCCGCCGCCACATTGACGCCGACGTGCTTCATGACCGCCATGGCCTTCTCGCCGCCCACAGCCGCTCCGATCGCGGCTTCCAGGGCGACTTTCTCATTGGGAGACCATTCGGCATACACCCCCTCATACTGTGCATACGCTTCCATGATCTCCGTACTGGGCGTCCCGGGATAGCCGGCGGCAAAGCGCACGCCGTGCTCGTAGGCGCCGCGGGCGATCGCTTCATTTCCTGACATGAGAACTTTCATATATCGATTTTCCTCTCTATATTAACGCCGCTGCGTGTCTAACTGTTCAGGGCAATTTTCCTTTTGATGAGAAGTTCGGCGGCCGGATCAACCGTAATCGCCAGTGCTTTCTTATAATAATCCAGGGCCTTGGCCTTGTTGTTCATTTCTTCGTAGATGCGGGCGGCATTTTGATAATTCACGGCCACAAAGCCATTATCAACGGGCGTGATGATGGCCTTTTCATAGTACTCCAGGGCTTTTTTCAGGTCTTTCTTGCTTTCATAAGAGGCTCCCAAGGCACTCAGCACCAGAGTGGTCAAGTCATTGTTGCGGGACGCTTTTTCCAGATATTGGTTATAAAAACCAATGGCTTCATCGTAGCGGTTCACCTTAAAATAAAGGTTGCCGAGCCGGTAAGAGGCGAATACCGCGGCATTGCTCCGGGGATATGCAGCCAGCAGATCCTTATACTGTTTGACCGCCATCGCCGCCCCCTGAGCTTCCCCCGACTTTTCCACAAGGAAGGCGGACTCATAGAGTTCACCGGCCTTGTTCTCGTAGGATCTGTCATAGATGAACCAGCCTGCAATCAGCAGAAGCAGCACGACGACGGCCGCAGCGATGATCATGATTATCGTCCGGTTATGCTTGACATACTCCATGAATTCTTCGAAGAAGATTTGCAGTTTGTCGGGCTCTTCCAGCTCCATCTTCGTCATTTTATCCGCCATAGCTATCTCCTGCTTCCTCCATTTTTTTGATCCGATCCAAAACAAAAGGGGGTATTCTGACAATTTTCCGCCCCTTGTCCACAAAAGCATGAACGGAGTGCCCTTCCACCAGCACTTTTTTTCGGTTCTCATCCCAGATGGCGTAATTGAACCGAATACTCGCCCGTTTCACATAGCCGATTTCCGTTTCCACCAGGAGCACCTGGTCGTACTCGGCCGGATACAGGTAATGTGCAAAGACCTCCGTCAGGGGCATGCCGTAGCCCTGTTCTTCAATCCAGGCGTAAGGCATTTCGATCTGCCGGAAGAGTTCCCCCCGTCCGATTTCAAACCATTTGATATAGTTCGTATGGTAGACGATGCCCATGGCGTCGGTATCGGCATAGATTACCCGGATTTTTGTCTGGTTAGGCTTCAACAAACCCTCTCCAGTCCCTGATAAAAAGTTCCATCAACCGATAACCGGGCGACACAAGAATACCCGATTTCTTCGCTTCACTCTCCGAATAAGCCGCACCGTTTTTCCGGTTTTCCCCTGTCACAGAGGAAAGGACGACGAACGGGCTCGGGTCAGCGACGTGGGTCCGGCAGACGATCGGCGTCGGGTGATCGCAGAGGACCAGAATCCGCCAGGCATCAAACGCGGTCAACCCACTGAGAACCGTCCCAACCACCTTTTCATCAAAGTCTTCAATGGCCTTGATCTTGCCCCGGACATTGCCTGCGTGTCCCATCTCGTCGGGCGCCTCAACGTGAACAAACACGAAATCCCGGTCCCGAATACATTCCAGGGCCTTCTCACCCTTGCCCCGGTAGTTCGTATCGATGTAACCTGTGGCGCCGTCGACGCGCAGCACCTCCAGTCCGGCGTATACCCCGATTCCGTTCAGCAGGTCCACCGCCGAAATGACGCCGCCGCGAATTTCATATTTCTCCGTCAGGGGAACCATAGCCGGGGCCTTACCCTGCCCCCAGAACCAGAGGGCATTGGCGGCTTTTTTCCCCCTGTCAAGACGTTCCAGATTCACCGGGTGATTCTGCAAAATGGATTTCGCCCGGTGCATAAGGTCGAGCAGGACCTCGTCTTCCCCTCCCGTCGGCAGATAGGGTGCTGTTAGCCGGCCGGTAATGTCATGGGGCGGCGTGGTCTTTGGAGAAACATCTCCTCCGCGCCAGACGAGCAAGTGGCGGTATCCCACACCGGGATAAAACTGGAAGATTTCATTGCCCATTTCCGCCTGGAGTGTCAGGATAATTTCCCTCGCCTCGGCGGAGCTGATATGATCGGCGGTGAAGTCATCCATCCGCATATCGGGACCATCGGATAAAGTCACCAGGTTACACCGGAAGGCGACATCGTCGGCATCGAGATGAATGCCCATGTTGGCCGCCTCCAGAGGCCCCCGTCCGGAGTAAAACTCGTGGGGGTTATAACCCAGAACGCTCAGGTTGGCCACGTCACTCCCGGGAGTAAATCCTTCCGGAATGGTATCCACAAGACCGATGGTTCCCTCCATGGCCAGACGGTCCATGTTTGGGGTCTGGAAACCCTTTGCCACGTAACAGCCGACGTCGCCATACCCCTGATCGTCGTTGTGAATCACGATGATATTCGGCAGACGTTCTGCTCCCTTGGCAGAGTGGAGAGAGCCTGTGACCAGCAGCAGAGCGGTAAATATGTAAGACAGGAAACAGCGAGAAGCAGCCATGAAATACACCTTCGATTTGAAAGTCTGAATTCATAGAGGTCCGCAGACCGGATAGAATATCAGTCTGAGTTTACACTCAAAGCCTTCTTACCTGCCACATTCTGGTTCTCATTCCGACAAACATCCATTCCTTACGATCCGATGCTCAAAATTCTGCAAGTGAGTACGTTTGATCGGAAGGGGGGAGCGGAGCAGATCGCCTGGAACCTGCTTGAGGCGTATGCCCGGGCTGGACATCAATCCTGGCTCGCTGTCGGAGAAAAGTTGTCCGATCATCCAGATGTGTTCGAGATTCGTGAAGATCCTTACGGGCAGACCTGGAAGCGGACATGCGTCGAAACGGCTGCGTGGCTCGATCGTCATTTTGACCAG
>CAYOYJ010000095.1:0-9860 GCA_964408155.1 uncultured Syntrophales bacterium | reverse complement strand
GCAGCGACATTTTCCTCGCTGAAGTAACCGTTGTCGGCGAGCAGATCAGTTATGGCGCCAAGTTCCCCGGGTAATGCCGCCAGGTGTTCCAGGGGTGGTTCAATTTCCTGTTTATCGTTGGGCTGCTGGGCCGCGACCATCAGGCTGAGCCAGGCGCCCCAGGAAAAGCCGATTAAAACAACTGGGGATGTCCCCTGTTTTTCAATTACATCTACCAGTTCGGCGACCTGCCCTGCCACCGAGGACGCCGTTTGCAAGGGTTCCAGGACGCCCCGGTCCACAGCAAGCTCTGCGGCCGGAGACGCCATTTCCCCGGCCACGCCGGGCCCTCCGTGCACCACGACGACATTGAACGGCGCGGCGCCGTACGTTCTGAAATGGGGTGAGGATTTATTTGAATGCAACATCAGTTCCCTTTTTTGAGTTGGTTTTGGTCCGTTCGGGCTTGAGAAAACCGCGCAGTGTGTTTTTCATGCATCTTCCCGTCAGGGCAGTCTTCCCTCCTGCCGGAGCCGGGAGAGAACGGCATTGATTCTGGGCCACGCTGCCAGGGCAGCCTTTTCTCCTTCCAGGATGGCTTCGTGGCGAAGCGTAAAATCGACCGAACCGACGAAGCCGACTTTCGGGCAGATGACGACGTCGGCTTTGGCAAGCTGGGCCTGAGATATCTTTTCATACATGATATCCACGGACTTCAGGATGGTTTCAAGAGTGCTGGTCGGAAGATTGTGATCAACGCTGGAGGAGATATCCACGGCGATCACCACATCGGCGCCGTAACGGCGGGCGATATCCACCGGCAGGGGATTGACCACGCCGCCATCCACGTAGGTTCTTCCTGAAAAATGGGCGGGTTGAAAAACGCCGGGAACGGAACAACTGGCCTGAACGGCCATGCCCGCATTGCCGGAGCCGAAAATGATCTCCTCCCCGGTTTTGATATCCGTGGCCACGGCATAGAAAGGAATCCGGAAATTTTCAATCGGCGTATTCATGACCTTTGCATTGACATAACTCCGCAGGCGTTCTCCCCCGACGAATCCGTTATCCGGCAGGGTCAGTTCTGTCACGTCGTTTTTTTCAATAGACAGGGCCACGGTCTGCAATTTGTAGGCGGTGTAGCCATAGGCGTATAAGGCGCCGACGAAGCTTCCCACACTGGTGCCGACGATCATATGAATCGGGACGTGCTGGCTTTCCAGAATCTTCAATACACCGATATGAGCGAAGCCTCTCGAGGCGCCTGCGCCCAATACCAGGGCAATCTTGGCCGGACGGAGAGGGTGCGTCACCTGCGGAGCGGTGGCTGCGCATGCGGATAAGAAAAAAACGATCAACAAAATTCGGATATCAGACAGGAGCCTGTTTTTCATCACGATTAAACTTATCAGAGCGTCCAAGCGTTCTTCGCAAGTTCAGACCGATTTCCCCTTCCATGGATCCCGCAAGCGCTGCTTAGGTAAAAAAAGATAATTGATCCGGTCATCTTGTGGTAATTTACTCCTAATCAGAAAAGGGCCCTCTGTCAACCGGATATTTTTCAGACCCACGACAGGACGCAATCGGTGAAACCATGAGGATAAGAACCATGCGGGATGAAAGAAAGACAAAAAACCAACTGATCCGGGAATTGGAAGAGGCGAGACGTCAACTGGCGGCGGCGAAAAGGCCGGACAAAGACCGGAACAGGCTCAGTTTTTTGCAGACCTTGATCGATACGATTCCCAGTCCAATTTTCTACAAAAATACCCGTGGTGTCTATCTGGGATGCAACAAGGCATACGAGGCCTTTCTCGGATTGGAGAAAGAGGTTATTGTCGGAAAGACCCTCCACGAAATTTTTTCCAAGGATTTGGCGGATAAATACACGGAGATGGACAACGACCTGTTCCGTCATCCCGGGAAGCAGGTGTATGAATGGCAAATGTCCGCCGTCGACGGCGCCCGACGGGACGTCATTTTCAGCAAGGCCACCTTTCAAGATGAGCAGGGAGCTTTGGGTGGGCTGGTCGGCGTCATGGTCGATCTTACCGAGCAAAAAAAGGCGGAGAAAGCATTAGCCAAGGCGGAGGAGCGGTATCGCAGCATCTTCGAAAATGCCGTGGAAGGCATTTTCCAGTCGTCTCCCGACGGCCGTATCCTGGAGGTCAACCCGGCCCATGCCCGCATTTTCGGGTATGACACCCCGCAGGAAATGATCGATTCCTTTGAGGATATCGGGCAGGGACATTATGTTCATCCGGAGGATCGGAAACATTTCAGGGAGATCTGCGATGCTCAGGGGTTCATCCGGGGTTTTGAAGTGCAGTGTTACACAAGGAACAAAGAGACGATCTGGGTTTCCCTGAATGCACGGGTGGTGAAAAATGAAGCCGGTGATATTCTCTATTATGAAGGCATTTCCGAAGATATTACCAAGCGGGTTTTGGCTGAGAAAGCGCTCCGGGATTCTGAATGTTTCTTATCCGAAATGATCGATTTTTTGCCTGATCCGACATTTGCCATTGACCGCCAGGGTTTTGTCCTTGTCTGGAATAAAGCCATCGAGGACATGACCGGAGTCAAGGCTCAGGATGTGATCGGTCAAGGCGACTACGCGTATTCCGTCCCTTTTTACGGTTGCAGGCAGCCCATGCTGGTCGATCTGCTTTTCCAGCCGGACAAATCGCTGGAAAGCCGGTATGAATATTTAAAGAAAGAAGATGATGTTATTATAGCCGAAAGCGGGAGTCTGGTCAGCGGTAAACACCGTGCTTTGTGGGGCAAAGCCGCTTTCCTTTACGGCAGTGAGGGAAATATTGTCGGGGCGATTGAATCAATCCGCGATATTACTCAGTGGCGGGTCGCAGAGGAACAATTAAGAAAAAGCGAGCAGGCATTATTGACCAAGTCCCGCGGCTTGGAAGAAATAAATATTGCATTGAAAGTTCTTCTCGATCAGCGGGAAAAGGATAAAGCCGAGTTGGAAGACAGCATTATGCGGAACATGCAAAAGCTGGTTTATCCTTATATCGAGAAGCTCAAGAGCGGCACACTTGCTCCCCGGGAGGCCGCTTATCTCAGGATCCTGGAAATGTTTCTGAACGATATTGTTTCCCCCTTTGCCAACAAGTTGACTGTGAAATTGAGTACTTTGACGCTGAAAGAGATCGAAGTCGCCAAGCTTGTAAAGGAGGGGAAAACGACTAAGGAGATCGCTGCATTGCTCCGCGGATCGATTCGTGCCGTCGAATTTCACCGTGACAATATCCGCAGCAAGCTGGGTTTGAAGAAAACGGATAAGAATCTGAGATCTTACCTGCTGTCACTCGCATAGTATCAGTTAATACCTGATGCTAAACCAGAGTTTATCCCGTGTTGTCAATCTTTCTTTAGCATACTAAGTTAGCTGAAAAAGCAGTTTCCGTATTCGGATTCATGCGCAAACTGTTTTTTCATGTGCATAGTAGAAGCGGTTAAAAAAGAGAGGTTTCCCTGTTGCCAAGAAAGGGGGGAAAGACATGATCACGCCCGTCAATGAAAGAGTGGCCGTTGGCTTACCGAAGCCGGCTGATCCCGTTAAACCAAACAAGAGCATACCCGAGCCAAAGGTCGTTTTGCGTATGGAAGAGAAGCTTAAGAAAGTCCCGGCAGACCAGGTTGGCTTCTGCGATAACCTAACGGCTTCCTATTGGGGTTAACTTATTGGTCCCGCTTTTTTTGTACGTTTTCATTCTGTGAGGAGGGTTCGTGCCGACACGAAAGATCAGGTGTGCATATTGCGGAAGAGACGGGGAAATTGATGTATGGGGTCTAAACGAGGGCATTGAGTCCACAACTCTGTTCCAGTATCTGGGACACAACCCCTTATCGGGGCACATGCATTTCCAGTGTCCCTTCTGTGGGGTTGTCTCCCTTGTCAGTCCCATGTCGGTACTGGGGGATGCCGTGGCGATCGCCGATCACTGTCATCCGAGAGAACCGAGCAACGCCTGGACAAGAATCTTAAGTGTCCGAGAAGGCGGGCTTGATTGACTTGACAGTGTCAGAACATTCGAGACAACGGATGTAGATTCGATTTCACAAAAACGAATCAAAGGAGAGAGAACATGAGCAAGAAGGTAGAATCAGTGGATCAAAGCAGACGTGATTTTGTCAAAACATCGCTCGTCGGTGCAACAATTGCGGGCTCTGTGCTTGCCGGTGTTGGGTTCGGTGGTGTGGAATCCGCCCACGCAAGCAACAAAAGAACCTTTATCACCAATGGGAAACTGATTACACCAGATGGGATTATCGATGGCGTGTCTATCGCCGTAGAGAATCAAAAGATCGCTTTTTTGACGACTGAAAAACCTGGTCCCAATGCAGGGGAGATCATTGATGCGAAAGGCAATTATGTCATGCCCGGCATTATTGATGTTCACACACATGTCGGTGCCTTTAGGCCCTTCGAAGATGATTTGAAATCGGAGAGTACTGCAGCTGCTGCAGGAGGTGTAACCACATTTTATCACTATATGTTAGAGGGGCTGGGTTCCCCTACGGGTTCTATGGCATCAAGAATAGACTATTACATTGATGCCGTGAAAAGGCTATCCACTGTTGATATAGGTTTTCATGGAACCTGCATGACGGAAACTCATTTGGAAGATATAAAAAAATGTGCCGACCGTGGATTGAAAAATCACAAGTTTTTCATGGCTTACAAGGGCGATGAAATGAAAAGAGTGGGTATTGTGGGCATAGATCTTCCCTATCTTTACAGAGGAATGGAGTGCATCAGAGATATCGGCGGTATGACCATGGTGCATGCGGAAAATTATGAATTGATGAAATTATTTGGCAAGAGATATTCAAATAATACCTTCTTTGATTTCAATAGAGGTCGACCTCCCATTACTGAAGCAGTTGATGCCGATACGGCTTGCAGAATGTCCAGAGAAGTTGGAGTTCCCCTTTATATCGTACATGTTGGATGTGGTAAAGTGCTGGATATTGCAAAAGAATTTAGAGAGCAGGGGCATCATGTATATCTGGAGACGGGTCCAAGGTACTTAAATATCGACCAGGAAGGGAAGATGTGCAAGAAACCTTGGCTCGCAAAAACTACACCTGCCTATAAAACACCTGGGGATATGGAAAGATTGTGGGAGGGAATAAAAAATAATGAGTTTAATACGGTAGCGACTGATTCCGCCTGTATGAATGAAAAGGAACACATCGGCGACGGGACGATAGTAAAGATGTTGCCGTCGTGGCAGGAAATGCCAACAATGCTACCCATGATGCTTTCCGAGGGTTACCACAAGAACCGTATGTCCCTCAATCAAATTGCAAATTATTTGTGTTACAATCCAGCAAAATTATTCGGGATTTACCCACAAAAAGGATCTTTGAATCCGGGATCGGACGCAGATTTGATCATCGTTGATATCAATAAAAAGCAGCGTGTTGCCGGTAACATGTCGCCTTCTTACTGTGATTTTTCACCTTACGAAGGATGGGAATTGAAAGGATGGCCTATCATGACCATGGTGAGAGGTAAAATCGTCATGAAAGACGGCAAAGTAATAAGTAGCCCGGGTTGGGGGCGCGCCGTCAATATAGCCTAAAGTGTGAGCCAACTTAGCGTTGTTTACACATTCGGGGGGGCCTATACTGGAATACTGACCATTCACCAAACGATTGTGCATTTAAAAAAATATAAACAGTTAGTGTAGGCCTTTGAAACTTAAGTGCCCGAGAAACGCAACCCCTATCCTGTGTGGAGAAGGTTGTTGCACTGACGTGTTCTGCTTCCAACTGAATCATTGCCATCTGCCTTTTGTATCGACGAGGCCGGCGTGTTAACGCTATTCCCTTTCCGTAGCGGACGCAACATCGAATGATGACCTTCTTTAGAAGGGACAGAACCTGAAAGGACCCTGATCATGTCTGAAAAAACCGCCGTGCTGATGCTGACCCCGGAGATAGGAAGGTTGCCGGAGGATATGGGGACCCTCGCCCGTTTTATTTCCGGGAAAAGCGGCGGTATGGGAGAAGTTGTGGCGGCCTTGTGTGAGGGCTTGCGGGAGCGGGGTATTGACTGCCATCTGGGAACGCTCAATCTGAAGAAACGCTTCAAGGAAGAATGTGGCTTAAATGAGAAACAATGGAGGGACATCCGTTATAAAATCGATCCGGACCGGATTCATTTGGTCAATGCTTCTTTTATTTCCAATTTGATGAGCGCCTATTCCGGGAATCCTTTGCTGAATGCCGCTGAATTTCAAAAACAGATGGTCAACCACATTATCAAGATCGTCAGAGCGAAAAGCGGCGGCCGGTTGATTCTTCACAGCCATGACTGGATGGCCGGCGGCGCGATTACGGCTTATGCCAAGGCGACAGGATGTCCCGTCCTGCATACCATTCACAATGTCCACACGGGCCAAATCCCTTTAGAGATGCTTTTTGGTGTAGACATAGGAGGTCTGAGGGATTATTTTTACATGTCCGCTGAGCAGGGTCAACAGACAGTCGATTGTCAGGCGACGGCGATCAAGAACGCAAGTCTGATTAATTTCGTCGGTGTCAAATTTATGTATGAGATACTGGAAGACTATTTTTTGGACCGCTCCATTGTTTCAGCGGCCGTGCGTCAGGAGATCAAGGCCAAGTACAACCACGGGGCAACGTTATCCATTCTGAACGCACCGTCGAGACTCATGTACCCGGAAGTTTGCCCTTTTCTGGTTAAGAATTACGGACCTGATGATGACGTGCTGGCCGCCAAGAAGGAAAATCTGGTCGCATTCCAGAAAAAAACCGGATTGCTCGTCAATCCGGAAGCCATCCTTTTTTATTGGCCATCCCGGCTTGATCCGGCACAGAAGGGCGTGGAACTCTTGGAAGATATCGTCCTGCGTTTTGTGATGGAAAACGGGGATGTGCAAATTGCCATCGTGGGAGATGGTGTCGGGCGGGACAGAAAACATGAAGAAACTCTTGGCCGAATTGCCGTGGCTTCGGGCGGCAAGGTCGCATATCATCATTTCGAGGAATCGCTGTCGATGCTTGGTTATGCCGCGGCGAGCGATGTCTTCGGCGCGTCGCTTTATGAACCTTGCGGACAGATCGATCAGATCGGCAACCTGTTTGGCGCAACGGCGACCAATCGTGATACGGGCGGGTACCACGACAAGATTAAGGAATTAAACATTCAGGGCAACGGTGCGGATTATCCCGAAGGAAATGGTTTTCTTTTCCGGGATTATGATTCCGGCGGACTTTGGTACGCTCTCACAAAGAGCGTCCGGTTTCACCGACGTGACGCGGCCCTCCGGGAAAGTCAAATCAAGCGGATTATGAACGAAACCCGGCATCTGTACGATCTCTCGAAAATGATCGATGAATATGTCGCAGTTTATGAGCGCCTCAACGGCAACCAATCTCTGTTCTGATCAGAATGAAATATCGTCTTTGTGCCAGAACCGCAAATATTCGGATTCAATGTCTGTTCAAGGAAAAATTCGATTGTGCAAAGGCCGGAAATAAGATAAAACGGGAACACGTCCGCAGGGTGTCCGTCTTTGTGAAAAACATTCGCGTATCAGAAAAGATCAAGAAACGGGAGGGTCTGATTTTGTATGTTGGCTTGGTGGATCGATGAACCAACCATACTGGCTTGCAGTTGTCCCACGGATCGGCAGCTTCTTAGGCTTTACCGGGAAGGATTCAAAATCATCGTTTCCCTGATTGATGAGCGGGAAGAACTGCCAATCTATGACCGGAAGAGCGCGAGCGATATCGGGTTCGAACGCCATAATATTCCCGTATCGGAGGGGCGTTTCCCTACGGTCAGCCAGATAGAGCGATTTAAACAGCTTGCTAACCTGGCCGACCATAACCAACGGATCATTGTTCATTGTTTAAGCGGAGATCAAAGAACCGGCGCCATGGCCATGGCTTGGTGGATGTCTCAGGGGATGTCCGAAGCAGAGGCAAGAAAAGAGCTTTACAGCAGGAGAAAAGAAGCGGCAAACACCAACTGGCAGTATTTGCCGGGTGTTTTGATTCAAAACAAAAGAGAGGAGCGGAAAAATGAAGATGCAGGAGCTTCGCGAGATTGCCAGGAAGTGGGACGTGAACACCCGGATCGGCCGGACCAAAGAAGCGATTATCCGCGACATCCAGGTCAGGGAGGGCAATACGCCGTGTTACGGGACAAGGCTTGACTGCGAAGAAAACCATTGTCTCTGGCGGGAAGACTGTCTGAAATAAGAGCTTGCCTGTTTCAATGTTCCTTCCAGCGGCGCAGTTTATTTTTTGCTGTCCACCCATTCCAAGGTTTTTCCTTGACAAATGGCGTGAAATTGCGTAGCGTCCACTTTTCAATTTTCAGAGGTTGGTGAGGTTATGACTACATATAATGCAAAAAAAGAAGAAAACCAAAGGGATTGGCTTCTTGTCGATGCGGAAGGTCAGGTTCTGGGCAGACTGGCAACACAGATCGCGGCGCGGCTCAGAGGAAAGCACAAGCCTGTTTATACGCCTCACGTGGATACGGGAGACTTCATTATTGTCGTCAATGCCGGCAAGGTTGTCCTGACCGGGAACAAGCTGAAAGATAAGATTTACTATCACCATACCGGATACCCTGGCGGGATCAAATCGGTTTCCGCGGGGAAGCTGCTTCAGGAAAGACCGGAAGAGGTACTGCGTAAAGCGGTCAGGGGCATGCTGCCGAAAAACACCCTGGGTCGGGCCATGCTGAAAAAGCTGAAAATCTACGCGGGCGGCGAACATGAACACGCGGCTCAGTGTCCGAAAGTCATTTCTTTCAATTGATAATTGATTTTTAATAGATCATTTTTTTGGAGACATCGATAATGGAAAAGCGCTTTTATGCGACAGGTAAAAGGAAAACAGCCATAGCCAGAATTTATATGAAAGAGGGCGCCGGGACCATAACGATCAACAAGCGCACCTTCGATGATTATTTTACGCGGGACAGCCTGAAGATGCTGATCCAGCAGCCTCTGGACATTGTCGGGAAGCGTGGCCAGTTTGATTTTTATGTCAATGTTCGGGGCGGCGGCATGGCCGGTCAGGCAGGTGCGGTCAAACATGGCATTTCCAAAGTCCTGGTGGAGTATGATCAGGAGATGCGCGCCATGCTCAAAAAGGTTGGTTTTTTAAGCCGGGATTCGCGGATCAAGGAAAGAAAAAAATACGGTCAACCAGGAGCGAGGAAACGCTTCCAGTTCTCGAAACGTTAATCCGATGGGAGGCTATGGCCTCCCTTTTTTTTGGGGGAATTTGTGATGAAAATAGGAGTGTTTGGCGCCAGTGGTTATACGGGGCTGGAACTGTTGAGGTTGCTTATCCGTCATCCCAAGGCGGATGTGGTGTTTGCCACATCACGCCGGTTTGCCGGTCAGCCTGTTTACGCTGCCCATCCTTCGCTGATCAACTTGACGGATCTCAAGTTCCTTGATGCATCGGCAACGGAGGTCGCGCAGTCCGCGGAGGTTGTTTTTCTGGCTTTGCCGCATGGGATCTCCATGGAAATTGCACCGACCTTCCACAAGGCAGGACGTAAAGTCATCGATCTCAGCGCCGATTTCCGTCTGGCCGATCTGGCGGTGTACGAAAAGTGGTATGGGCGGCACAAGGCCCCGGATATGATCGCCGATGCGATATATGGGATTCCGGAGTTGTGGCGGGATCAGATCAAAGGCGCCCGTTTCATTGCAAATCCCGGTTGCTATCCGACAAGTGTGATTCTCGGTCTGGCACCTCTGCTGGCTACGGATTGGATTGACCGATCGTCCATTGTGGTCGATTCCAAATCGGGGACCAGTGGGGCAGGGCGCGAACCCCAAATGGGCAGCCTCTTC
>CAYOYJ010000094.1:0-9879 GCA_964408155.1 uncultured Syntrophales bacterium | reverse complement strand
AGAAATCCTTTACCTATCGCCCTCCAGTCTTCTTCACCGGAGAATCCCCCTTCCGGTCCCACAATGAAGGACTAACGATCATCGAACCGTCCTTCCCTGTCCCGAAAAACCTGCCGAATTGTCCGTTCCGCCTCCGCCTCTCAGAAAATGAGCTTCACAGTCCCCTCATCGGATCTCACCAGCACATCGTTAAATGAGAGCATGGGCTGCACGATCGGGATGATTGATCTCCCGCATTGCCGGGCGGCCTCCGTGGCGATTTTCTGCCATCGCGTGACCCTCTTCTGGGCGGCTTCCGGAGAAAGTCGCACAACGGACCGCGAAGAGACAAAGGGAATAAAGTTATTCACCCCCAGCTCAACAGACCGCTGTATAATGAAATCCATCTTATCGGACTTAAGCAGCGACTGGCAGAGGGTCAGATCGACCGAGGGATCATCAATGACGTTTTTTGCCATAATTTCCACGGAAACGGTTTCACTGTTCATGGACCGAATCACGGCATGATACTCAAACCCCAGCCCGTCGATCAGATCAAGCGCATCGCCCTGGCGCATCCGGAGTACCCGCTGGGCGTAATGAACATTATCTCCGGTCAGGGAAACGACTTGACCGGACACCATCTTTTCGGGATGATAAAATCGTGGGATGGTCAACGACTTTCTTCCTTTTTTTTCAGGACATAACAGATCCACTCTTTTTCCGTGAGGGAACGATGCAGAACGAGCGGGTCCGACAGGAAGTTTTCCTCAATCATGGCGCGATTTTCGATGATGATACCTGAAATGATGAGGTACCCCCGGGGACGAAGCAGCCCAACGAGAGTTGATCTGAGTTTGGTCAGGATCTTTTCCGTAAGATTGGCGACAATCAGATCGAAAGACCCTTCCAGGGAGGTTACATCGCGGCTGCCGGCTTTGACCCGGTCCGCCGCGTCATTCATCTGGATATTTTCACGGGCAATGCTCACCGCTTTTTTATCCACATCCAGACAGAGGACCTTCTCCGCCCCCAGTTTCGCGCAGGCAATACCGAGAATTCCCGTCCCGGTTCCCACATCCAGGACTTCCCAGGCCTTGATGCCCCGGTCTTTTGCAATGACGTCTTCCAGGGCTTCCAGGCACATCCGCGTTGAGGCGTGCTGCCCTGTCCCAAAAGCCATCCCCGGATCGATTTCAATGACGATATCGCCGCCCTCGGGAGCATAGCGTTCCCAGGTGGGTTTGATGACGATTTCCCGGCCGACGCGCAGCGGCTTGAAGTACTTTTTCCACTGTTCTCCCCAGTCCGGATCTTCAATTATTTCCTGCTTATAGCTTACCTTGGCCTGCTCCGGGAAAAGGTCCGCCAAACTCTCGATATAACCCTGCAACCTGGCCATGCGATTTTCCAGATGGGGATCGCAGGGCAGATAGGCATAGACGACATCGTTTCCGACCAGTTCGGGCAGATCATTGGCCACCCACGGCTCCAGCGTTTCTTCATAAACGCCCTGAGCGCCGATTTCGATCATGAAGTTGGATATCCCCTCCGCCAGTTCTTCCGGAACCGACAGTTCGAGCTTCATCCATCTCTGCTTCTTCATTTCACCCTTTTCCGCCATGCACGCCTTTCCCCTTTCAGATAAACCGCTCTTCGCCAAGGACCGTATCGTTGCTATCCCTACCGATGTGCCGCTCTCTTCACGAAACAGCATCTGTATCGGCTTAATTTCCTATATTTTCTATATCTTTTTTCCCCAGACATTTCAAGCGACTTGAATTTTACGGGGCTTCATGTTAGCTTTCCCAGCCGTACGGTCGATTTTCCGGCCATTTAGCCGACGCCGGACCGTAAATCTGTTACCGCAAAAACAAAGGATTTCGGTTTTGAAATATTACCCTGTCTTTCTTGATGTTTCCGACAAGCCGTGCGCCGTCGTGGGCGGTGGTGAGGTGGCCTGCCGCAAGGTTCAACGTCTGCTGCAATGCGGTGCACGGGTCACCGTCATCTCCGACGCCCTGTCGCCGAAGCTGGAAGCTTTGAAAGCAAGGCAAGAGATCGCGCACATCGACGACCAGTACACAGCGGAACATATTGCTTCCGCCTTTATCGTCATCGGCGCCACCGACAACCGGCATGTCAACGAACAAATCTTCCGGGATGCCCGGACCGGACACATCCTGGTGAACATCGTCGATGAACCGGAACGATGCGACTTCATTCTGCCGTCGATCGTCGAACGGGGCGATCTGACCATTGCCGTATCAACAGGAGGAAAAAGCCCCGCCCTGGCCAAGCGACTGCGCCGGGAACTCGAACAAATATTTGGAACGGAGTATGAAATCTATCTCGATATCATGGGGCAAATCAGGGAAACGATCCTGGCCCGCGGGACATCACCCGATGAGAACAGGAAGATTTTTGAATTGTTGGTCCAGTCGGATCTGCTTGATCTGATTCGCAAAAAAGATTGGAATGCCGTGAGCAATCTCATCCGGAAAATCCTGAACGAACCGATCGAGGTCAGTTTGCCGTAATGGATAAAATTCTCCTCAACATCGCCCTGGTCAGTTATTTTATCAGCACCACGGGTTATCTGGGATCGCTTTTGATCAAGAGGATTTTCCTCGCCAAGATTTCAACCTGGCTTTTGGCCTGCGCCTTTTTCTTCCATACGACAACCCTGTTTACCCAGTTTAATCTAACCGGCCAAAACCCCGTCGCGCACATCTATGGCTCCGTTTCCTTTTTCGCCTGGGTTATCGCCGGGGCGTATCTCTTCTTTCAAATCCGGACGAAAACAAGAATTCTGGGCGCGATTGTTTCACCGCTGACCTTCCTGCTGGTGCTCGTGGCCTCGCAACTGCTGCACGGCGGAGGACTGCTGCCGCAAAACCTCCAGGGGTCGCTGGTGACCATCCACGTGATGCTTTCCGTCACAGGGGAGGCGTTGTTCGTGCTGGTTGCCCTGGCGGGTATGCTGTATCTTCTTCAGGATTACCAGATTAAAAAAAGGCATTTCGGCGCCCTGACCCGGCTGCTGCCGTCGTTGAAGGATCTGGACCGGATCAACCACTATGGTCTGCTCCTCGGCTTTCCCATCCTGACCTTCGGGCTTCTGGCAGGATCGACCTGGGCCGGTGAAGTCTGGGGAAGCCACTGGCAATGGGACCCGAAATTGATCTGGGCGCTGCTGTTCTGGCTGTGTTTTGCCTTCGTTCTCCATCAACGGCTGGCCATCGGCTGGAGCGGGCACAAGGCCGCCCTCCTATCGATCGTTTTTGTAGTTATCCTCCTTGTTTCCCTGGCCGTCATTACGCTCAGTTTCCCCACGATCCACACGTTTCGTTGAAGTCATGAATATCATTTTGCTTGGTCTGAATCATAAAACCGCTCCTTTGGAGATACGCGAAAAACTGTCCTGCGTGTCTCCGGAGGAAGTGCATCCCCTGCGTGAAATCATGCACATTGACGGCGTCCGGGAGGCCTTTTATCTTTCTACCTGCAACCGGACGGAAATCTTTTGCCGTGTCGATGAAAAGCCTGAAGAAACCCTGGATCTTTTGAAGAGCTATCTCCGGAAGCGGGGCCATTTCACAGCAGAAGAAATAGACCGGTATTTTTATCTCCATTTTGACGAACATGCCCTCTATCACCTGCTTCGAGTTACATCGAGCCTCGATTCCCTGGTGATGGGCGAACCACAGATTCTGGGGCAGGTCAAGGAATCCTACCGTGAAGCCGTCAATCAAGACGCCACAGGAATCCTGTTGAACAAGATTTTGCACCATGCTTTCCGGGTCGCAAAAAGGGTGCGCACGGAAACCGGCATCGCCTCTCATGCCGTCTCCGTTAGTTTTGCCGCCGTCGAACTGGCCAAGAAAATCTTCGGGAACCTTGAGGGAAAAACGGTCATCCTGGTCGGCGCCGGGGAAATGTCGGAGCTGGCGGCCCGCCACCTGATGCAGCATGGCGCCAGCCGGATCCTGATCGCCAACCGTACCTTTGAACGGTCGATGCAAATGACCGACCTTTTCCGGGGAGAAGCCATCCGCTTCGACGACCTGGCAAAACGACTGCAAGATGCCGATATTGTTATTACATCTACGGGCGCGCCGAACCTGATCATCTCGAAGGAAATGGTGGCCTCGGCCCTGCGCCGGAGGAAAAACCGGCTTCTGTTCCTGATCGATATCGCCGTACCCCGGGACATTGATCCGGCGGCGGGAGAACTGGACAATGTGTACCTCTACAATATTGACGATCTTCAGGATGTCGTCGATGAAAACCGCCACATTAGACAGATGGAGGCGGAAAAAGCAGAGGCGATCGTGGCGGAAGAGGTCAGGCGTTACCGGGAATGGTACAACACCCTGGAAGCGGTTCCCACCATCGTTTCCCTGAAGGAAAAAACGGAGGCCATTGTCCGGGGAGAGCTTGAAAAATCCTCATCCTGGATAAAAAATCTGCGGGAAGAGGAACGGATCCATATCGAAGGCCTCCTGTCGTCCGTTGTGAATAAAATACTCCACGACCCGATCGTCGGTTTGAAAGACAAGACCATTCGTCGGAGCGCAAAGCCTTATATCGCGGCCATCAAGTATCTCTTCAACCTGGAGGACAAACCATCAAAGAAAGAATCAGAATAGGCACACGGGGAAGCAAACTTGCCTTGACCCAGTCGGGCTGGGTGGCGGACCGAATCAGGGACTTTTGCCCAAGGGTAACGGTGGAACTGGTGGTCATCAAAACTCAGGGCGACATTCTGCAGGACGTTTCCCTGGCCAAGATCGGCGGCAAGGGCCTTTTCGTCAAGGAAATCGAGGAGTCGCTCCTGCGTGGCGATGTTGACCTGGCCGTCCACAGCATGAAGGATGTTCCCGTCGAACTGCCCCCGGGACTGGAAATTACCATTACGCCCCAAAGGGAAGACCCCCGGGATGTTCTCATTTCTCGAGACGGTTTGATGATAGAGACGATGCCGCCGGGGGCGCGCATCGGCACAGGGTCGTTTCGCCGCGGTATCCAGATCAAAAACCGGATGGAACAGCTTGAGGTAGTACCGATTCGGGGCAATCTGGACACCAGAATCCGAAAGGTATCGGATGGCTTGCTGGACGGTGTCCTTGTCGCCGCGGCGGGAATGAAACGCATGGGCTGGGGAGACCGGATTTCGCAGTTTCTGCCGCCGGACATCATGCTGCCGGCGGCATGTCAGGGTATCCTGGGAATAGAAAGCCGGCAAGGTGACCCTCTGCGTAACGACCTCGACTTTCTGCATGATCCCGAAACGTGGGTGGAGTTGTCGGGAGAAAGGACCTTTCTCAAAAGATTGGGCGGTGGTTGCCAGTTGCCGGTTGCCGTCTTCGGGCAGAAAATAGAAGATTTTATCCGCATCGAGGCCTTAGTCGGAACTCTGGACGGAAAGACGGTGATCCGACAGGACATTTTCGGACCGGCGGCGGACGCATCCGAACTGGGCGACAAACTCGCCGTTGATATTCTTGATCGAGGCGGGCGGGAAATTCTGGCAGAGGTTTAATTTGCGGAACCGCGACATCATCAACATTATTTTAAACATAACCCAAGCGGAGATTGATCGTGAAAAAAGGCAAGGTTTATCTGATCGGCGCGGGTCCCGGCGACCCCGGCCTGTTCACGCTGAAGGGCGTTCAGTGCCTGAAACGGGCCGACGTCGTAATCTATGACCATCTGGTCAGCGAGGAGATTCTTGCCCATGCGCAAACCTCGGTGCGGATGATTTATGCCGGGAAAGAAGGGGGAAAGCACACCCTGACCCAGGATCAGATCAACCATTGTCTGGTGGAAGAGGCGGAAAAGGGACTCGTCGTCGCCCGTCTGAAGGGGGGTGATTCCTTCATCTTCGGCCGGGGCGGCGAAGAGGTGGAAATTCTGGCCGGAAAAGGCATCCCCTTTGAAATCGTCCCCGGCGTCACCTCAGCCATTGCCGTACCCGCCTATGCAGGGATTCCCCTGACACACCGGTCTCATGCCTCGACGGTTGCCTTTATTACCGGTCATGAAGACCCCACGAAGGAGGAAAGTCACATCGACTGGAGAAGTCTGGCCGGCATCGAAACCCTGGTTTTTCTAATGGGGGTCAAGAACCTGCCCAACATTACCTCCAGCCTGATCATGGCGGGAAAATCCCCGGAGACCCCGGCGGCGCTTATCCGCTGGGGCACGACAGCAGAACAGGAAACGCTGGTGGGTAATCTTGCCAATCTGGCCCAACTGGCAAAAACCAGGGGTTTCAAGCCCCCCTCGATCCTGGTCGTGGGCAGCGTGGTAACACTGCGGCCAATTCTGAACTGGTTTGAAACCAAACCGCTGTTCGGACGGGGCGTCGTAATCACCCGCCCGGAAGCTCAGACAGAAGAATTCCTCGACCTGCTCCACCAGGAGGGCGCTCGCACCTACCTTTTTCCCACGATCAAAATTGCGCCGTCCGAAGATTATGCTGACTTGGACAAGGCGATTGATAGCATGGCGTCCTATAACTGGCTGATTTTTACCAGCGCCAACGCGGTACGTTTTTTCTTCCAGCGTCTTCAGGAATCGGTAAAGGATCTGCGTGATCTAAAGGGAACCCGGATCTGCGCCATCGGTCCCACCACGGCCCGGGAAGTTGAAAAACAAGGTATCACCGTTGACCTCGTGCCCACTGTTTTTACATCAGAAGGGATCCTTGATGCGCTGTGTCATCAGGACATGGCTGGAAAAAGCGTCCTGATCCCCCGGGCGGAGAAGGCCCGGGATGTGCTTCCCCAGGGGCTGACCCAAGCAGGTGCCAGAGTGGACTGTATAACCGCTTACCGAACGGTACCGTCGGGCAGGAAAAGAGCGGAACTTGACCGGTTAATGAAAGAAGGACTGGTTGATGTGATCACCTTTACCAGCCCCTCTACGGTGGAAAATTTTATCAAAATCATGGGAGTGGATTATCCGCTTCCGCCGAAGGTTAAAATTGCCTGCATCGGACCCGTGACGGCAGAAGCAACCCGGAAAGCGGGCCTCAATGTGGATATCCTCCAGGAACGCTATACCGTACCTGCCCTGGTTCAGAGACTCGTCCAATACTTCGGAGCGTCGTAGAGGCGTCCCCAACCCTACGACACCACTCAGAACCAGCAAAATATTTTATCCTTCCACGGTGAATTCTTTCTTGGAAGCGCCGCAGATAGGGCAGGTCCAACTGTCCGGGATCGCCTCGAAACTTGTCCCCGGCGCCACACCGTTGTCCGGATCTCCCTTGGCGGGGTCATAAATATAACCGCAAACGTTACAGACGAAGCGGGTTTTATTCTCGACAGGCTGGGGTGCCTCTTCTTTCACATAGGTCGGCGCCGTTTTGGGAGATTTGCCGCCCTTGACTTCGCGATAATAGGCGTAAGTCATGGGTTCCGTGTCTGCCAGGGCTTCGCTATCGACAATCTCACCCAGGAAGATGGTGTGGGTCCCGCAATCCATTTCGTTAACCACTTTCGCCTCGATACCGGAGACGGTTTCATCAAGAATGATGGGCGCCCCCGTCACACCGATTTTATAATTGATCCCCTCGAATTTGTTCAGGTCCCTTCCACTTTTGAATCCGAACTGCCCGATCAGCGTCATGGGCGCAGTTTTGGCCAGAATCGATATGGAGAACACCTTGCTCGCTTTAATATACTCATGGGTGAGGTTCAACTTGTTGATGCTGACGGCAACGGTCGCCGGCTCGGAGCTTACCTGAAACGCCGTGTTGGCAATCTGTCCATTAATTTTCTCTCCTGATTTGGAACAGATAATGTAGACGCCGTAACAGATTTTCTGAAAAGATTTGGTATTCATGCTTCCTTCTCCTTCTATTTAATATTATCACAATGTTATATAAAGATACTCTGATCGCCTCCCCGGCATCCAAACCCACCGTCAGGCGGTGAGGCCCGCTCCGGCTCATTATATAATCTCCGGGACCCTCCCGGAGGAACCGATCAGAAAAGAACTCTTCTTATTTCTAACATGATAAGGCATCTTTTTCAAAGCGTTCTGAAGGAAATCGAGGAAATTTTTTTTCGGACTGATAATTCTGAATTGCGAGAGAAATGGATTCATGATAGGTTCCCTTCACATCGTCAATAACGAGCTCAAGGGCTTTTTGAGAGGCGCTGCATCTCCCCCGTGAAGGCTAACCGGAAACAGCGAAACCTGCCCGACGTACTGAAACATGGTTGAGCAGGTGTCTCTCAGAGCGAAAGATACAGGAGGATTTATGGTTGATTACTGGATTAAAATCGTCGAGGAAGAAGACGAAGATATAAAGAGACACCACTACCTGGTTACCGCCAATGACGCGTCGGAAGCCAGAAAGGCGGCCCTTGCTTTTCTAAGGCATTTCTGTGACGAGGACGATAACCCCGACTCGATTCCGGATGGTTTTTCCTTCTGTAACAATGCAATTAAAGTGCGCATTGCGGACATCAAGGAGACAACAAAGGAAGAATTTAAGAACTTTCTGCTCAAGATATACACCATTCAGTGGAAATAGCCTTTTTTTGACGCTTTCCACAAAGAAGCGTCTCGCTTATGCGAACGGTAACTCCAGAACAAAAGAGATAGAAAATACCCGGAGTTCATGTTATGAAAAATCCTCGAGGCAGGTCCTCCAACATCACTGCCTGCTTGTTGCGGAATCAATAACCTTATAAATATATTTCAGCACATCTTTTCTTTTCACGATCGCATAGGCTCTAATCCCGGGGGGTACTGGTTTGGAAAACCAAGGGAATTTTTCCCCTTCAAATGGAAGGGCGCAGGCTCTGAAACGGATGCTCGAGAGCCGGCAAACCCGTCCCGGTTTCACCTTGCCCGGAATACTTGGAGGTGATTATAAGAAATAAGTTCCGAAAAAAACATAAGAGGAGGTTTTTGCAGTGAGCGCATTTGGAACAAATGATCCTTTGCATGTGGAGTCCAGGGCTTGTGGTTTATTTGTTGTCGGTGAGGGGAATTGCATTGAAGTTGCGTCCATGGAGCAGGCAAAACAGTTGATTGCCAAATTAAAATCCGAAAAGAAACAAACAGATAAAAAATCTTAGGCACGCTTTCAGGACGTAACCAATAACCAGCACACGCCGGCCTCTGACAGCCAGTGTAGCGTGTTGATAGAAAATTACGGCCGTCAACCACGTAGCGGCTGACGGCCAAGATAACGCCTGCCGTTTTATCCCTTGATAATTCAGCGCTCGGGGCGGATAATGCTCGTCTCCGCCCGGATTTTCTCTAACAATATCCTGAGCTGATCGATGCTGTTGGCAATCTGCTTTCTGATTTCGTCTCTCCGTTGCCGTGCTTCGGCATGGGGTAGCTCAGGACAAGTGTCCGCCGCGAGCTTTTTCTTTTGCCGTCGAAGCGGTATTTGACATACCATAATTTTTGCCACCGGAAGGAGTCACCAGTAGAAAAAGGACTCAACCATCAAAGATTTATAAGGATTTTTCAGTGGCTTAGCAGTACGAACCTTGACGTCAGAAAGGGGTGGGATTCTCTTTGGTATAAGTGCATTCCTCGCTTTTTTGGGGGCTTGCTATTTTCGTTGGAGGCTTTTTGCTGATAAATAGGCCCCCCTAAACGCCGGATTTTGATAAATCGTATAGCACACTACTGGACAATAGACAAGAAAAAACTCGCTTATTTCAGCGGGTTTATGTACTTCTTTGGACTATCTTGGATTAGAGTGGCGTGGGCAATAACCCTTTCCTGGAGGGGCCGGAACGCTTCAAAGCCGAAGACCTCTTTCAGGATGGATTGCGCACGATTCATGGTGACACTCATTGAAGAGACCTCGTCAACTGATTCCAACGCCATCCGCACCTCTCCAAGGATCGCCTCGAAACC
>CAYOYJ010000093.1:0-9981 GCA_964408155.1 uncultured Syntrophales bacterium | reverse complement strand
GTCAGAGAAGGATTGAAGCAGATTCTGAATGATGTTGAGGATATGTCTGTCTTGGCCGAGGCGGCAAACGGCCAGGAAGCTCTGGACGAAATCCGCCGGGCAACCTTCGATGTCATCCTGATGGATATTTCCATGCCGGGTCGGAGCGGACTTGAAATCCTCAAAGATATCAGGGGGGAACATCCAAAGTTGCCGGTTCTGATCCTCAGTATGCATCCGGAGGAACAGTATGCCGTCCGGGCGTTACGGGCAGGCGCAGCGGGATACATGAACAAAGCCGGCGCTCCTGATGAATTGATCGGCGCCATCCGAAAAGTCTCTGCCGGGCGAAAATACGTCAGCCCTTCCGTGGCGGAAAGACTGGCCTTCGAACTCGGCACCGATTTAGAAAAACTCCCCCACGAACAGCTCTCCGACCGGGAATACCAGGTGATGCTCATGCTTGCCTCCGGACGAACCGTTTCCGAAATCGCAGACGAATTGTGCCTGAGTGTCAAAACCATCAGCACCTACCGCGCACGCATCATGGAAAAGATGAATCTTAAGAAAAATGCGGAACTGACCCTCTATGCCGTGGAACATCATTTGCTCAACGACACCTGATAAACATTTCTGTTGACAACCCGGGATTTTTACCTTATGAGATAGCCGGTTTAGATGTATTTGAAGGAATCGGAGTCATGAACAATACCATTATTCGTCCCACCATTATTATCGCGGGCATAATTAGCCCCCTCGACATAGGGGACCTGATAATGGTGTAATTTCACTGCACAAGAAGAACCCAAAACCGTTATCAGGTGATCCTGATAACGGTTTTTTTTTACAAGGAGAAAAAAATGGCGACTAACGATGTTTTAATCTATGACACAACCCTGCGGGACGGAACCCAGGGTGAACAGATCAACTTTTCCGCTGAAGAGAAGCTGAGAATCGCCCTGCGGCTGGACGAAATGGGATTCCATTACATAGAGGGCGGGTGGCCCGGCTCCAATCCGAAGGACTTGCGTTTCTTCGAAATGGCCAAAAAAGCCCGCTTCAAGAATGCCCGGCTGACGGCGTTCGGAAGTACCCGGCGGTCGGACCTGCATCCCGAACAATGCCCGAATCTTAATTCTCTGTTGGAAGCCGAAACGCCCACCGTGACCATCTTCGGTAAAACCTGGGACCTCCATGCCACGGAAATTCTCGGTGTGAGTCTGGAAGAAAACGAAACGATGATCTGGGACTCCATCCGGTACCTGAAGTCCAAGGGCAAAGAAGTCGTCTACGATGCCGAGCATTTTTTTGACGGGTACAAGCACAACGGCCGCTACGCTATCAAAACCATCAAGACGGCCTTGTCCGCCGGAGCTGATTTCATAGTTCTGTGTGACACCAACGGCGGGACCATGACAAATGAACTAACTGATATTATTGAAGAAGTCTCCGCAATCATCCCGCCGCAAAAGCTTGGCATCCACGTGCACAACGACTGCTCCCTGGCGGTCGCTAATTCCGTCGCAGCGGCCCGGGCGGGGGTCAAAATGGTTCAGGGAACGATCAACGGTTTTGGCGAACGTTGCGGCAACGCCGACCTGATCCCCATCATTGCCAACCTTCAGGTGAAACTCGGCATAAAGTGCATTCCGGAAGAATCGGTCCGGCACCTGACCAACCTGTCCAACTTTATCAGTGAAGTGGCCAATGTGCCGCAGCTCCATTCCCGCCCCTTCGTGGGCAAGAGCGCCTTCGCACACAAGGGCGGTGTCCATGTGAGCGCCATCATCAAAAACGCCGTGGCCTACGAGCATATCAAACCGGAGTTGGTCGGGAACGAGCAGCGGGTGCTGGTGTCGGATCTCTCCGGGAAGAGCAACATCGAGTACAAAGCCCGCGAACTGGGGGTTGATCTGGGTCTGGATGAGGCCATGAGCCGAAAAATCGTTCAGAAAATCAAGGAGATGGAAGATAAGGGCTACCAGTTTGACGCCGCTGACGGATCCCTGGCTCTTTTAATGAAAAAAGCCACAGGCGAATTCGAGGAGCCCTTCACCCTGGAATGTTTCCACGTCATCACATCCCAGATGTCAACCAATCCGGCTACGTCACAGGCAACGATCAAAATCTCCGTCGGCGGTGAGGTGGAAATTACTGCCGCCGAAGGCAACGGCCCGATCAACGCCCTGGACTGCGCCCTGAGGAAGGCCCTGATTACTTTCTATCCTGAAATCAGTGATATGCATCTCGTTGATTTCCGGGTCCGGATTCTCGAGGGCAGCAACGGCACGGGTGCCGTGGTACGGGTGCTGCTGGATTCAAGGGACGATACCGATTTCTGGAGTACGATCGGTGTTTCGTCCAATGTCATCGAAGCCAGTTGGCATGCCCTGGTCGACAGTATCCAGTACAAACTGAGCAAGGACCGGTTAAACAAGAATATCAGAGCAGACTGATCTTATCGGGAAAAGAAAATACATATTGAAACCATCTTGCCTTTGAATTCATGGCATTGCAGGACGGTATTTTTTCTGTTATAGGGGTTCCCAGAAGTCCGGAGGCGGAGGAAAGTCCTTCACGCGGCTCAGGCAAAGATGGTTTTATGTTAGTTTCACTTCATCATCAGAATCCCCAGATGCGCTGGATCAAAAAAGCAGCCGAAATCCTGCAGCAGGGGGGCGTTATTGTCTATCCGACGGATACCGTCTACGGTCTCGGATGCGACCTGTTCAATAAAAAGGGGATTGAACGAATTTATGACATCAAGAGAAGGGACCGCAAGCAACCCCTCAGTTTTATCTGTTCCGACTTGAAGGATATCAGTCAGTATGCCCAAGTATCGGATTTTGCATATAAAGTCATGAAACGACTCCTGCCCGGACCCTATACCTTCATCCTCAAGGCGTCACGAGCCGTCCCCAAGATCATTATTCCCAAAAGGCAGACAACGGGTATACGCGTTCCCGACAATCCTATTTGCATGGCCCTGGTTGCAGAGTTGGGTCGGCCGATTATCAGTACAAGCGTCAAGAACGACGAAGGTGAATTTATCACCAACCCGGAAGAAATGGAAAAAAGATACCATCATGTCGTCGATATGATCATCGACGGTGGCATCTCCTCCGCGACACCGTCCAGTGTCCTCAACCTGGTCGATGACGTCGTAGAGATTATCAGAATCGGTAAAGGCGACATAACCGCCTTTCAATAAAACAGATTTTGCCGAGCCGCGTAACCCGGGGATACGGCCTTAAGGCAAAAGGACAAGGACAAATATGAAACACCACATGTTGGTCAATGCGGTCCACCAGGAACAGAAACGGATGGCCACGGTTGACGAAAACGGCAAGCTTCTGGAATTCAACATCCAGATGTCGGCAAGAGAACCCGTCACCGGCAACATCTACAAAGGCGTGGTCCTGAAGGTTGAAAAAGGACTCCAGGCGGCCTTTGTCGGCTATGGCGCCCAGCGGGACGGATTCCTGCCCCTGAGAGACGTCAATCCCGCCCTGGTTTCCGGGGAAGGAGAACCGTCCCAGGGACGGCCCATGCTTCGCGTCGGCCAGGACATACTGATTCAGGTCGTCCGGGAAGAGATCGGCAACAAAGGCGCCCTTTTAACCGGCTATATCTCCCTGCCCGGCCGCTACCTGGTTTTGCTGCCTCACAAGGAAAGCAGCGGCGTCTCACGGAAGATCGATGACGAAGAGGACCGCAAGCGGCTGAAAGAACTGGTAGCCCAGGTCAAGATCGAGGAAAATATGGGTTTCATCATTCGCACCGCCGGTTACAACCGAACCAAACAGGAACTCTCCCGGGACTACAACCTCCTCTCCCGGCTCTGGCATGACATCACAAAAACAGCACAGACTGTCTCTGCCCCGGCCTTGATTTATCAGGAAAGCGATTTCGGCGTTCGAACTCTGCGCGATTATTTCACGCCGGAAATCGAAGAAATTCTGGTCGACCATGTCGATACCTTCCGGAAAATGCGGGCCTATTGCAAGGCCGTCGCCCCGCGCAACGTTCGGATGATCAAGCTCTACAAGGAAAAAATCCCCCTCTTTGACAAGTACAACCTCGAAGAGCAGATCCGGATTATTTACCAGCAACGGGTCAATCTCAAATCCGGCGGCTATGTCATCATCAGCCCGACGGAGGCGATGATCACCATCGACGTCAACTCCGGCCGGGCATCCAACAAGAAAAACGTCGAGGAAACGGCTTACAAGACCAATATTGAGGCGGCGGAGGAGATTGCGAGGCAGCTGCGTCTCCGGGACCTCGGAGGACTGATCGTCATCGATTTTATCGACATGATGGATAAAAAGCACCAGGGAGAGGTGGAGAAAGTTTTTAAAAAGGCCCTGAGTCTCGACCGGGCCCGTATTCAGCTTTCCAAGATTTCCAAGTTCGGATTGCTTGAGTTATCACGGCAGAAAAAACAGTCCACGATCCAGGAGATCAGTTATACCTCGTGCCCTTTCTGCAACGGAAGCGGCGTCCGTCCTTCCCTTGAATACACGGCGTTAAGCGCTTTCCGAAAGCTGGAATCCCAAGCGGTAAAGGGACAGGCATCGGAAATGAAGGTTTCCTTGCCCCACGAAGTGGCCAACTATCTCCTGAACCAGAAGCGCATGGAACTCTGCCGTCTGGAAGGCGACTACAATCTGGCGATTCACATCTCGGGCAGTACCGAGATGAACTGGGATGATGTGTCCATCACGGCCACCAGCCGGGAAGTGCTCATCGACCATGCCACGCCGCCGGAAGCTCCGGAAGCGAAACCGGGCGGCAAACCGCAAAAGAGCAAAGACAAAAAAATGAAACAGCACCAGACGATGGCCGCACCGCCTGTGCCGGAACAGGAAAAGATGGCTCCACCACCGCAGACAGCCGAAGAACCGGCCGCGGTTATGGTTGAATCGGGAGGGACGCTGGAAATGCCCGCCGAACCTCCCAAGAAAAAACCCCGCCGACGCACCCGACGGCGCAAAAAGAGAACAGCGGATCATCCGGGCGAGGAGCCAACGCCCATGACCTTAAATAACACCGGTGAAATTCCGGCCGCGGTTTCCTTGGGACAGGGCATTAGCCGGCGGGAGGATTAAGCTCCGGCCTGTTTGTGAGTGACCGGATGTGGATTTAAGGGCATTCAGCTATATCGATAAACAAGAAGGGGGATCATTCCGATGAATGATCCCCCTTCTTCATGATTACACGCTGTTGCGCTTACTTCCCCAGGGCTTTGGAACGCAGGGTGGCAGCCTCAACGGCCTTTATCAGTGTTGCCCGAAATTTTCCTTCTTCCAGGGCTTTTAACCCCGCAATGGTCGTCCCACCGGGAGAAGTAACCATGTCCTTCAGGGCAGCCGGGTGTTTCTCGCCCTGAAGGCAAAGCGCGGCCGCGCCCAGCATGGTTTGAGCGGCCAACTTCACCGCCGTTTCACGCGGAAGCCCCATCAACACCCCCGCATCGGAAAGGGCTTCGATCATCATGAAACCATAGGCGGGCCCGCTGCCGCTCAAGCCGGTTACGGCATCCATGAGTTCTTCCGTCACAACGGTCGTCATCCCCACAGCGTCGAAAATCTGGAGCGCAAGGGCGACGTCTTCCTCACGGGCATATTTACCCGGTGCCAAGGCCGTGGCCCCACAGCCGATCAGGGCGGGCATATTCGGCATGACCCGGATAACGCGAACCTTTTTTTTCATGGCGTCTTCGATGAAGGTCGTGGAAATACCTGCGGCAATGGAAATGAGGAGTTGATTGTTCCACAAGCTATCGCGAACCTCCTCCAGCAAATCACGCATGTTCTGGGGTTTGACGCCCAGGATGGCGATATCCGCTCCGGACAGGGCATCCCGGGTGTGCGACGCCGAACGTACACCGTATTTTTGCTTGAGCTCGGCCAGACGTCCGGGAACCTTGTCATAAATGGTGATTCCCTTCGGCGCCATCAGTTTCCGTGCCAGGATGCCTTCCAAAAGCCCTCCGCCCATCTTGCCGACGCCGATGACGGCTATTTTTTTCTTCTGCAGCATACCGATTTCTCCCTTCTGTCGAGAATGCACTGAGAAAATCCAATATTTTTCACATCATGTCAACCGGAAAACCTTTAAAAGGGATGATCCTCATAAAATAATCTGCGGTTTTCCCTTCCGACCTTGTATTTTTCCGATCATCTGTGGTAGGCAAAAACGATGGACGTCTGATCCCGGTTCTACTTGCCGGGGGAATACATCCGTATCCATAAGGAGGCCCCATGTTCGTCATCGGAAATCTGATCGTGGTAATCGCAAAATTCCTTAATTTGGCTCTGACGATCTATATGTGGATCATCATTATCCGGGCACTCCTGTCCTGGGTCAATCCGGACCCCTACAATCCAATCGTCCGGTTTCTCTACGGGGTCACGGAACCGGTTCTCTCCTTTGTCAGACGAAAGCTCCCCTCGGGATCGTTCGGCATTGATTTTTCGCCTGTGATCGTCATTCTCGGGATCTGGCTCCTCCAGGAATTCCTGGTACGCACTTTGTTAGAGCTAAGCGTTCGATTCAATTGACTTGTCTTACTCTCCGCCGGTCATGATGTCATGTTACCCTTGAAAGAAACCAAAATCGGCGTGACTTTTCCCGTGCATGTGATTCCGCGCGCTTCGAAGTGCGAAATGGTCGGCACGACCAACGGCGCCCTCAAAGTGAGGTTGGCGGCTCCCCCGGTCGAGGGCAAAGCCAATGAAGCATGCCTGCGTTTTCTTGCGGAGCAATTCAATCTGCCCCGCAACCGCCTGTCGATTGTCGGCGGACGGACATCCCGCAAAAAAATTGTCCAAGTCTCCGGCATGACAACAAATGAAATGGCGATGCTTTTCACAAAGGTTATTCCGGCGTCCAGCCGGGCGCCGGATTTATTCGACGTGATCGTCAGGAAGGACACAACCTCGTGAAGCACGCCGAACACGCCAAAGTCGCCAAAGCCGCCGGGATTGTGGGCATGGCCACGATGCTCAGTCGTATTTTCGGTTTTATCCGGGACATGGTCGTGGCGGCGTTTTTCGGCGCCGGCGTGGCGACGGACGCCTTCTTCGTTGCCTTTCGTATACCCAATATGATGAGGCGCCTGTTGGGTGAAGGTTCACTGACGGTCGCTTTTGTTCCTGTATTTACCGAATATCTAACGAAAAAATCCAAAGAAGAGGCTATTGAACTGGCCAATGTGGTCTTCACAATTCTGTCGATCATTCTGGTCGTGTTATCCCTGCTCGGTGTTATTTTTGCTCCTTTGATTGTGAAAGCCATTGCGTTCGGGTTCGACAAGCAATTTGAGTTGGCTGTTTTCTTGACCCGGATTATGTTTCCTTATATTTTTTTCATTTGTCTTGTGGCCCTTTGCATGGGCATTCTTAATTCATTGCGTCATTTCGCCGCCCCGGCATTATCGCCGGTTATTCTGAATGTCTGCATGATTCTGGCGACACTTCTGTTCCATTCTTTTTTTGCCATTCCAATCGTCGCCCTGGCGATCGGTGTCATGATCGGGGGTATTCTGCAACTGGCCATGCAGTGGCCGTTTCTGCTGAAAATGGGGGTCCGGTTAAAACTTAATTTCAACTTTCAGCACCCGGGCCTCAAGCAAATGGGCAAGTTGTTCCTCATGACCCTGATCGGCTCCTCGGTTTACCAGTTCAACGTTTTCATCGGAACGGTATTGGCTTCTCTACTGCCCCAGGGGAGTGTTTCCTACCTTTACTATGCGGATCGTATACTGGAGCTGCCCCTGGGAGTATTTGCCATTGCCGTCGGTACCGCCACCCTACCCAGCCTGTCCAAGCAGGCGGCAGAAGGATCGATGGACGACTTAAAAAAAACCCTGTCTTTCTCACTCCGTCTGATTTTCTTCATCACTGTTCCAGCAACGGTCGCCCTGATTATGCTCCGGATTCCGATCCTGTCGGCGTTATTCCAACGGGGGGCCTTCAATGCATCATCCACCCTGTTAACCGCCCAGGCCCTTCTTTATTATGCATTAGGGCTCTGGGCTTTCTCCGCCATCCGCGTGATCGACGCCGCTTTTTTTGCCTTGCAGGACCGGAAGTCACCTGTTATCGCCGCAATCGTTGCTTTGGCCGTTAATATTGCTATGAGCATCATTCTCATGTATCCCCTCAAGCATGGCGGTCTGGCCCTGGCCACATCGCTGGCGTCGGCGGTCAATGTTTTCATGCTCTCTGTCATTTTATGGAAAAAAATCGGCCCGTTTTTAGACCACGAATTCTATCGTTCCCTGTCGAAAGTGCTTTTTTCATCAATCATCATGGGGATTGCCATTTACCTTACTGGTTTATCCCTTTCCTGGAACATTGACGCCCCCCTTGCTGCGAGATGTTTTTATCTGGCGGCCTGTATCTGCTTGGGCATTATCGTCTTCTTTACGGCATCGGTCATGATGAGGAACACAGAATTGCTGTTTTTTATCGATCACCTGAAAAGAAAAATCTCCCGCAAATAGATTTCTCCCCACGTGTCTTTCCGCTGTTCGTCGCTGCTCCGACAAAATCATTGACTTCACCTTTTCAAAGTGGTAGGGGAATATCTCCCTCGCGAAAGGGCAGAGATAGGAGCGTGCGCCATGCTGGATATCAAATTCATTCGGCAGCATACCGACTTAGTGCGTCAGAAACTCACCGAAAGAGGACAGGTCCTGAATCTGGATGAGTTTATCCGTCTCGAAGAACAGCGGCGGAATATTCTGCAGGAAGTGGAAACCCTGCGGAACGAACGGAATACCGTCTCGAAACAGGTCGGCGAAAAAAAGAAACGCAAGGAAGACGCCGCCGAACTCATTGAAAGAATGGGGACCGTTTCCTCCCGCATCAAGGAACTGGATGAAACCCTCGCGCAAACCGAGGAAAATCTTAACCAGCTTGTGATGATGATCCCCAATATTCCTCATGAATCGGTTGTTTTCGGACGGAGTTCGGAAGACAATCCCGTCGTCCGCGCCTGGGGAGAAAAAAGATCTTTCACCTTTACACCGAAGCCCCATTGGGAAATCGGTGAAAATTTGAATATCCTCGATTTCGGCCGGGGAGCAAAAATCACCGGCGCCCGGTTCACCCTTTACCGGGGAGCGGGGGCACTGTTGGAACGGGCGGTCCTCAATTTCATGCTTGATCTCCACACACAGGAGCACGGCTACATGGAGGTCCTGCCGCCGTTTATGGTCAACCGGGACAGCATGACGGCGACCGGACAGCTTCCCAAGTTCGAGGAAGACCTTTTTCGGGTCGATAAAGTAGATTATTTCCTCATTCCGACTGCGGAGGTTCCCGTCACGAACATCCACCGGGACGAGGTGCTGAGCGAAAAGGACCTGCCGATCTATTACGTGGCCTATACCCCCTGCTTCCGCGCCGAGGCGGGTTCATATGGAAAAGATACCAGGGGCCTGATTCGACAGCATCAGTTCAACAAGGTTGAACTCGTCAAGTTTTCAACCCCGGAAGGATCGTATGACGAACTTGAGAAACTGACGACGAACGCAGAGGAAGTCCTGAAACGGCTGAATATTCCCTTCCGGACCGTCAGCCTCTGCAGTGCCGATCTCGGTTTCTCTTCCGCCAAGACCTATGATCTGGAAGCATGGCTGCCGGGACAGGAAACCTATCGGGAAATATCATCCTGCAGCAATTTCGAGGACTTTCAGGCCCGTCGCGGCTCGATCCGTTTCCGCCGGGAAGAGGGGGGAAAAATGGAGTTTGTGCATACGTTAAACGGCTCAGGCCTGGCGGTCGGCCGTACGGTGGTCGCGATTCTCGAAAATTACCAGGAACAGGACGGCACCGTCACGATTCCCGAAGCCTTGCGGCCCTACATGCACGGCATGGATCGAATTTGTTAACCGGCAGGGAATATTAAAACGGAGGGATGGCCGAGTGGTCTATGGCGGCGGTCTTGAAAACCGTTAACCGAAAGGTTCGCGGGTTCGAATCCTGCTCC
>CAYOYJ010000092.1:0-10168 GCA_964408155.1 uncultured Syntrophales bacterium | reverse complement strand
CTGCATCGGACGCCTCTATCAGGAAGCCTGGCGAAAACGAAAAGACGTCTGACCGGCATCATTAAGCAAAGCCCTCCTGCTGAATTCGGGAGGGCTCTTTTATTTGCGGAGGATAATAAAATCTTAATGCCCATTCCACACTGGGAAACGCGCGGCCGTCGATCGATTTCATAATTTCTCGACTCTTTTTTGAAAATTTTTTGCACCACGGGAAATCCGGCGCGAAGGTCCTTTTTTTCTGGTACCTTTCCCTGACCGATCTTCTTCATCCATTTCCTCCGAAACCGCAGGAAAAAACCTTTTTTCATAAAACCTTAAAACGGCCCTTTCAAACTCGGGCGAAGAAACCGCCGCGGCGCTTCTGCGCACGGCGTAATCCGCGATCTCCCGATCGGACGTCACCACCAGGGTCTCCGTTCCCGTCTGTTTTTCCACCATTTCCTTGATCACATCGTCGGCCTTCCGGCCCCGGCGGGAATACACAATATCGATGCCCGCCTGCCGGTCCCACTCTTCTCGGGGAGACCCGCCGTCCCAAGCGTCAAAGACGACGGTCATGGCATGGCCCCGGCCGCGTCTGTACGGTGCAAGAAATCGAATCAGAGCGTTGCGCCCCGCCTCCAGATTGCGTCGGTCCACAGACCGGAGATGATCCGACTGTCGGATCAGATTATAACCGTCGATGATGATATGCATGTTCTTTTCCATAAACTCGGCTTGAAATATATTAGACAAATTAAACAGAGCAATTCTATTTCTTTGATTTTCCCCTGCATATCCAAAGCCCATTTATCCGTATCCTCGGCAAAAATCTAGACTTCCGTTTTCCGGTTGCCCAAGAGGCGGATCTGAAAGCAGATCATCTGCCGCACCCGTTCCATGGGATCGGGAAAACAACCGATCACATGCTCGAGCCCCTGGACCTTCTCGTCAATGATGACTCCACTAATCGCGAAGAGCAACTCGATCATAATGCCCATGGTCGTCAAACGTCAGAACAGGAACAGGCAAGCCCAGGAAGAAACCAAGCCGGCGTAAAAAAAAGGGCGCGCCCTGATTTGATCATCAGCGCGACTCGATGCGCACAATGTAGCCCTGCGCCACCGGGGACAGATCCGCAGCATTTGCCTCATCCGTGTCGAGGTGCATCTCCAGCTTGTAGTCGGGGTGCACGCGGACCAGGACATCGCCGAAAATGAGCTCCCGCTCTCCCTCGATCCGCACCATAACGGTATCCCGATCCTTCAGCCCGTATTTTTCGGCGTCGTCCGGCGACATGTGGATATGCCGTTGGGCGCAGATCACGCCTTCCGGGATCTCAATCCTTCCCACTGGCCCTTCGAGGATAATGCCGGGCGTGCCGTACAAGTCGCCCGATTCGCGAATAGGGGCATCAATGCCCAGTTTGAACTCCTCGGTCCGGGATATTTCAACCTGTGTTCTGCTGCGCTCCGGACCAATGACGCGCACATCGTCCACCCTGCCGCGCGGTCCGATCAGGTTCACGGTTTCCTGGGAGGCGTACTGACTGTCGATGTGAAGACGGCTTTTTTCCGTCAGCACATATCCCGGCCCGAAAAGGGCCTCCACGTCTTTCTTGCTCAGGTGGACATGCCGCGAGTAGACGGATACGCGGATGGGCCGTTTGTCCACAGACATGATATCGCAACGGATGGAGCGCTTGTAATCCAGAGCATGGGCGCACTGGCGGGCGATCATCAGTTCCTCGTCCGTGGCGATCACAAGCATATGTACACTGGTGAAACGGGCGCCAATATCGCACACCGGCGAGGCTTCACTCACCACACAGCGATCGTTCCGAACATGATCTACAGCAAAACCCAGCTTTTCAAGCCCCTGAACGGAGCGGGCGCGGATACCCCGGCTGTTCTCACCGATGCCGCCCGTAAAAATGAGCACATCCGCCCCCCCCAGTGCGGCATGATAAGCCCCGATATAGCGTTTGATCCGGTAGCAGAAAGCCTTGATGGCCAGCAGCGCCCGGGCGTTTCCCGCGTCCGCGGCGGCCAGCACCTCGCGCATGTCGGCGCTGACACCGGAAATGCCCGCCAATCCGCCCCGGTTGTTCAGCATGTCATCAAGTTGATCGACGGTCAGCTTGTCTTCGTGCATCAGGTAAGTGATGACGCCCGGATCGAGATCGCCTACACGCGTTCCCATGATCAATCCCTCAAGGGGGCTGAATCCCATGCTCGTATCGATAGAATGGCCCCGCTTGATGGCGCATACACTGGCCCCGTTGCCGAGATGACAGGAAACGATATTCAGCCGCCTGAGCGGGGTTTCCATGTATTCGGCAGCCTTCAGGGCAACATATTCATGGGAATTGCCGTGAAAGCCGAAGCGCTTGATGCCCCGCGCGAAGACCTCATAAGGAAGTCCATAGATGGCCGCCTCGTCTGGAATGGTGCGGTGATAAGCCGTATCAAAAACGGCGACATGGGGCACATCGGGGAAGACCTTCCGGCATGCTTCGATGCCGGCCAGCATGTGCGGATGATGAAGCGGCATGACGGGAATAAGACGCCGGATTTCATCGATCACGGCCTGGTCGATCACCACGGGGCTGCGGTAAAGCGAGCCGCCATGGGTGATGCGATGGGCCACGGCGTCAATATCCGCGAGGCTTCGAATCCGAATCCCCTCGGTATCGATAATGGCCTCGATGATCATTCCCAACGCCGTGAGGTGGTCCACGGCTTCGATATCCCGAGTCGATTCCGTCTCTCCATAACGGAACACGTGCTTCGTCCCGCCCATGCCGATGCGCGACACAACGCCGCTCATCAGAGACACTTCATTGTAAAGATCGAAAAGCTCATACTTAAGAGACGAGCTGCCGCTGTTGATGACCAAGACTTTCATGTTTCTCCCTTTCGTATGTGCTCAATAAAAGGTACTTGTCAGCCAATAACTGTAAATTTGAAACGCTTCGATGTCAAAGAAAAAACTGAACCATCCCAGTACGCTACAAAATGCTGTTTCCCGGGACGGACGAATTACCCTTTGGCTTGCGTGCGGTACCTTCCGGCATTTCCTGCCACGCATTAAGCCCTCAGTTTTTCACTTCGAAGGGTGGAAGCGACAGGAAATCTTTCTATATCCGTGTTTGCTGTAATTTCTTTGAACGGTTTCGCCAAGCTATGAATGGGTCGAAAGGAGAGCAGGTTGATTTCTATGCTGATGGCAAGTATTGCCGCATGCTTGTATTCCGATGCAAAAAGGGAAGCATGGTTTTTTCCAGATCCGATTTCTGACATTCAAACATATTCCGATCATTAACCGGCGGTAATTTTATCGCGTCGCCGAACGACAGGATGACCGTTGCAAAAGGTTTCGGCAGGAGGAACCGGTCCCAACTGTTGAAGTACCAGGCCCGGTCGACGGAAACATAAAAAGGCACGATCAACGCATCGGCTGAATGAGCCAACTGAATGACCCCTGCCTTGACCTCCCCGGCGGGTCCTCTGGGACCGTCAACGATGTGCGCCGCCAGACCGGACTTTTTGAGTTGTTCGATCATGCTGCGCAAACCTTCTTTGCCTCCTCGCGTAGAAGAACCTCGTACGGCCTGCCAGCCACATTTTCCGGCGACGCCCGCAACGATGTCACCGTCGGCGCTTTTGCTGATCATCAGGGCGGGATTGAACTGTCTGTAATGTCGAAATGGCCGTATGGCGGCAAAGAACTGCTGGTGCCAGGTGCATAGGAGCACCCGCTCACCCCCGTTCAAGCGAATCAGCCAGGCATCCTCGTTTTCCAGCCGGATTCTCAAGGTCAGGCTGTAAAGATTCACGACCCAGAAAAGCAAACAAATGAAGGTGTTGGTTTTGACGATCCTTTCAAAAAGAGAACGCATAACAGTCGTTCACCCTTCCGTATCCTTGCCTTCATGTTCATGATCGGCTTTTTTGTCCCCGGCTTCCTTCGCCTCCTGGCGCTTTGCGCGTTTGGCCTCTTTCTTCTGGAGCTTGGCAAGTTCCTTTTGCCGTTTTTCAAAGGTATATTTTGTTTTCATCGCAATACACTGCTCTCGCTTGATCTAAATTGTTAAAAAAAAGGCACTTCCGTATCATAAACGACCGGAAATGCCTTCTCTTGTCTTCTTGAAACTAAATCGCTTTTACATTATCAGCCGCGGGGCCTTTTTTACCCTGAACGACGTCAAAACTAACCCGCTGACCCTCAGACAGTGTCTTAAAACCGCCGGCCTGGATCGCACTGAAATGAACGAACAAGTCTTCGCCATTATCCTTTTCAATGAAGCCGAAACCTTTCTGCTCATTGAACCACTTTACTTTTCCTTCTGCCATCTTATCGCATCCTCCTTTCATAAATTTTCAGTCGGATCAAGAAGATGAAACAAAAAAGGCCTCCAAGACTCTCAAAAAGCTCGGCGACCTGCCCTTGCACTTCAAAATATCTATATCCAACTATCTTTGCACCCAATCGGATCCAATCAGAAGGGTACAATTTTAGGATGCCTTTTACATGTTATGATTCTCCATGTCAAGTATTATAAATTCAAACAATTTATGCCTAAACCGTTAGCAGGTGTTCATCGCCATCCGCTTGACGGCATCCCTGAACAGCACTTTCATGCATGTTTCCGAACCGGATCGAGATCCAGCGCTTTGATAATGAGTATGACGGATCATCGTGATCGAGAAATGACAGTGCGACACAGTCTCTTGGGCTGGGAATCCATTTAATCTGATATTGCGCCATCGGGATTCGACAGAATGTCCAATATCCTGAGAACGCAGCTATTTACGCAAGACTTTTGCCATGAGGAGAAATGTGGTGGACATGGCGGTGGGCATCATCATCGGCGGCGCGTTCGGGAAGATCGTCTCATCGTTTGTTGCAGATGCCATCACGCCGCTTATCGGCGTGCGGGTCGGCGGCGTTGACTTCACTAATCTGGCAATAACTCTGAAACAGGCGGTCTGAGACACACCGGAGGTAATGCTTGGTTACAGGAAGTTTATTCAGACTGTCATCGATTTTGTCATTATCGCTATTGTGATTTTCTTTCTGATCAAATTAACGAATACACAGCAGAAGAAGCAACTGTAACGCCTCCGGCACCGATAAAAGAGGAAGAGCTGCTCATGGAAATCCCCGATATATTGCGGCGGAAGTGATCCGGCCGTGAATATGGTCATAGCCATAAAATTATGGTGTTAAATTATGGTTGCCATTATTGATGAATCGAATCACAATAGAGCATCAATCACCCAAAGGAATGGTTCGATATGAAGAAATTTGCTCTGTTTGTTTTTAACGGCGACCCCTTGTGCTTCATCCATGTTCTTTTAAACGCGCTGGACATGAAGGAAACGGGCCATGAAGCCAAAATCGTCATTGAAGGGGCTTCCACCAAACTGATCCCGGAGCTTACCAAAGCCGAACATCCGCTGAACGGATTATGGACGAGGAACCTCGAGGCAGGCCTGATAGAAGGGGTTTGCAGAGCATGCTCCAGCAAAATGGGAACCCTTGAGTCGGCAAGAAAACAGGGGTTGACCCTTCTCGACGAGATGACGGGCCATCCCAGTATTGCAGCATACCGGGACAGAGGATTTGAAATCTTGATCTTCTAACCTGCTTTGGAGATCGGAGCGGAGTGCCTCATTGCACCTGTTGTCATGGTCTCTGAATCTCTCTGCAGTTACAGACAAACGTCGCGAAAAGCTAACACGGTCATGATGAAAAGGGACAAGATTCTTCGGCTGGATCAGAATGTTGTCGCGGCGAAATCTCGCGGATTTATTTTTCTGCGATAGGAGTGCCTGATTTTCAGCATTTGCTCTGCAAAGCGGAGTCAGCACCCACAAGACCGTTTATTGGATCCGTCTTGTGTGGTTTAGTGGTCCTTGATCCGACAGGGAATTGATTCCCACAAAAGAAGAAAGGAGGAAGGCGATGGATGAGAAAGTCAAGATCGGTTGCGCCCGTCCCACCGGTGGATTGGTCGGGCAGGCTAAGGAAAAAACGGAAAGGACACAGGATCAACAGCCGTCTCAGGAGGTGAGAAAGATGATACAAGTGGGCAAACCTGCGCCGGATTTTGCGTCCCCCGCTTATCATAAGGGAGAGTTCATATCAGTCAAGCTGTCGGATTGTCTGGGGAAATGGGTAGTCCTGTGCTTCTATCCAGGTGATTTTACATTCGTTTGAGCGACCGAAATCTCGGCGGTCGCCGAGCATTACAAGGAATTTAAGAAGTTGGGAGTGGAAGTCCTGTCGATGAGTGTGGACAGTGTTTTTGTCCATAAGATGTGGAACGATCATGAGCTGGCAAAAATGGTCAAGGGGGGCATCCCTTTCCCCATGCTCTCCGATGGCGGTGGAAAGGTCGGCTCAGCCTACGGCATCTATGACGAAGACGCCGGAGTAGAGAACCGGGGCCGGTTCATCATCGACCCCGAAGGCGTGATTCATGCTTACGAAGTCCTCACACCACCGGTGGGGCGCCGGGTGGATGAAACCCTGCGACAGATTCAGGCGTATCAGCACGTGCGGAAAACGAAGGGCACGGAGGCAACTCCCTCCGGTTGGCGGCCCGGCAAGATGACCCTCAAACCCGGTCCGGACCTGGTGGGCAATGTCTGGAAGGTCTGGAAGACATCCATGGAGAACGATTAACCTGTTTTGACCAGTGCTGTCGGCCGGGCTTCCTTGCTCCACACCGGAGCCCGGCATATGGCATGGCCAGCCAAAAGTCGACGTATGCACTTCACAAACCGAACATCGCAAGAACACGGTTATGCAGGCTTCGGCACACCGAAATGCTTGCGGTTTAATTTGTATACAAGCCAGATTGTTAGGAACTGGATGGCGATCGCAATCGAAGAAATCACCCAATAACCCGTGGAGAATTTGGTCATCATCCCGGCATCGACCAATCCCCGGTTGAGCCAGAAATGGATCATCACCGCCAAAGCCACACCCGGACAGACCAAAGCATATGACCCGACGGACGCATCGCAACCGAAAATAAATCGGGAGGCATATCCAAGCCGCTTCAGGACCACCCAGGTTAAAAGAGCAAAGAGCAGCTGTACCGAGAGAAACTGTGAAAGCATCATCAATCGGTCCCCGGCGGCGCTTTCCAGAGCGAAGTGCACGCCAAGACTGTGATGCTGCCGCAATGACAGAATACTGATGACCGTCAGCAGAGGAATGAATATCGACAGCGTTGGCGCGGTTTCAATATTGGCACCGTTCTCCATCATCGAACGCATGCCCAGCACCAGTGCAATCGCACCGATCAGCAGGGTTGCAACCAGAAAAAAGGTGGACAGAATCAGCCCGATTCCTGCCACCAGGGGTGTGGCCGACAGTCCGGCAGGGGCAGCCAGCCCCACGCCAATCATCGACAGGGCAAAGGCGGGAAGCGCCTGGGAAAAAGAGTTGTTGACGGCGCAACTGAAGCCACCGACCGCAAGCACCCGGCCGAAGAAATTCCCCAGCATGCCGAAGGCCATTATACCGATAACGGCGAAGGCAATGAGGGCCAGTGGAAAGAGATACTCCACCAGTTGCCACAAACCCGGCATGAAGACCATCCCGATAATGAAGACGACATTCACGCTCATAGCCAGCGCCAACGGCATAGCCAGTAACTGGGTCTCGGTATCGGAGTTTCTAACCCGGACATACGCCTCGGTCTTTTTCCATGACCTGAAGTGTATCAGATTCCAGATCAGATACCTGATGTTCAGGAAGGCATAGAAGGCGATCCCTGCGACGGCAATAATGATCATCATTCTTGCCATCATACCGCCGGCGGTAAATGCGGCGGCAATGTCCTCGAAGACAGGCACGGTACGGCCGGGATGTCGGATCCAGTGCATCAGCCACATGAAGAAAGTTACCGTCAATCCTCCCGTCCCCAGAGACGCCAGAAAATAGATTGGGGAGTAGGTTTCCGCCGGCCTGGTTAACGTTGTTCGCATGGCGTTCATCTCCTTGACTAGTGTAGGCTTGATTGCAGAATTATCATACATGAATTTCCAGGACATGCCAGTATCAAGACTCGAACCGGTGAAATTCTGCGTGACGAGAAAGGCGGAAACGAGCAAACCGACGATTTTTGTCCGGACGCTGCTCATCGAAAGGAGGTTCCTGTACGAATGGAAGGTTTTCGTCCCGTCGGCAAGTAAAGAGAACTGTGCAGCTAAACCCGGGCAGGATGGCGGGGTCGGATGGACGAAGAACGCCATGAAATCCTATTTCAGTGTGCCACAGATTCGGGCATCGTCGAGCAACTTAGTGAATTTGATCTGATATATGTCAGGAATGGTATCGTAGGGCCATCCCGACGGCAGGTCGAGTACTTCCTGTAGATTATGCTTCGCCAGTTTCTTCTGATTGCGATCAAACACGGTTACTTCCAGATTGATAAAAAGAGTCGATCTTTCCGCCGCGAAGGCCTTCGGCAGATAATCGCTGTACCACTCCTTCATGTCGACTAACAAAAGGCGTTCGGCCTGGGAATCTTTCAGTTTGGCCAGGACCGAATTCATGGAATCCCCGGTGGAAGTTTTCACCGGTGTGACGTCAAATCCTTTAGCGCTCAGCGAATCGACTATGGTACTCAGCATATCGTCCGCCAGCGGCGCTCCGCTTTCCGTCCACATATCAAAGGGATTACCGTATCCACCGCGCATCAACCCCACGTAATTAGGTTCTTTTTGCTTTTTCAGGATATAGGGCCGCGCGTCCAGAACAGCAACAGCTACAGAACGGGAGGATGCGCATCGCAGATCGCTTAAAGTCGCGTTATAGTTTATCGCTCGGGAACCACAACCGATCAGGTAAACAATCACCAGAGCCAATACCGGTAGACATGCACGTTTCATTTTTGTCCTTCTCCTTTTGTCCTGACTATCATTTCTTAATTTACCGCCGACCCTTCGCGTTTATCTGCCGCCCCATTTTGCATAAATCATGAAAGTTATCAAGCATGCAGTGTGCAGAAGAACGACGCGAATCGAAACAGCAATAGAGCTGGCCAAATCCTGCTTCCCGCCTTTGTTCATGCATCGGTGTTAAAGGTACAAGGATTTTCTTGACCCCATCGGTGTTTTCACCTATATTCCCGCCCGATGTGTAGAATGGAAATATCAATAAATCATAAATAATAAGGAGGACTTATGAAGATTATTCTTTTGGGTGCACCGGGCGCCGGCAAGGGTACCGTGGCCAAACTGCTGACGGAGACGGACGGCTCGGTTCAGATTTCGACGGGAGATATTCTCCGGGCGGCGGTCAAGGAAGGTACGGATTTGGGTAAACAGGCCAAGGGTTACATGGATCGGGGGGATCTGGTTCCGGATTCCCTGATCATGGATATTATGGCTGTGCGGCTCAAGGAAAAGGATTGTGAGAAAGGCTTTATCCTGGATGGATTTCCCCGGACGATTCCTCAGGCGGAAGCGTTGAAAGAACTCTTGAAAAAATTGGACATCAGCCTGAATTTTGTCGTAAATCTGGAAGTGCCCCGCGACGTGATCCTGGATCGATTAACCACGCGCAGAACCTGTTCCAACAGCGACTGTCAGGAAATATACAATATCAAAAGCAATCCGCCGAATCCGGACGGCACCTGCAAGAAATGCGGCAGTCCCACAATCCAGCGGGACGACGAAACGGAAGAGGCGATCCTCAACCGCCTGGAGGTTTACAACCAGAAGACGGCGCCGCTGATCGGCTTCTACGAAAAGGAAGGGCTTCTGAAGAATTTCCTGTCCATCAGCAGCAAGGACACCGTCGAGGCCATCAAGGCGACTCTTAAAGGCTAAATGACCGTTTCAAAAGAACTAACATCGAGAAAGGGACACTGCACAAGCGATGTCCCTTTTAATTATCTTAAATTATGGTCGATTACCATCGGGAATTAAATGAGGAACAGTACGGTGTCGTGATGGAGGCGGGAGGACCGCTTTTGGTCATTGCCGGCGCCGGGAGCGGCAAAACCCGCACCCTGACCTACCGAGTGACCCGTCTGATCGACGAAGGTGCGGATCCCGGCCGGATCCTGCTGGCAACCTTCACGAACAAGGCGGCCCGCTCAATGCTCGGTCGTGTGCAGACCCTTCTTCAGCAGGATGTACTGCATCTGTGGGGGGGCACTTTC
>CAYOYJ010000091.1:0-10220 GCA_964408155.1 uncultured Syntrophales bacterium | reverse complement strand
GGCGGCAAGCAAATCTCTTGACCCTAACCGGATTCCCGTGCTATCTGGCAGACGGAAGGAACATAAAAGCGGTCGTCAGTGAACCGTTTCAATAAATCAATCAGAACGGACTATCAAGCGAAGGAGAGCACATATGAAAGACCGATTGGACGCTTTGGAGATCGCCCTGACCAATGAACTCCGGGAGCATGAATTCTACAAGATAAACGCGGAGCGGACGGATAATCCCCTCGGAAAAGCCATGTTCGAAACCATCGCTCAGGAAGAGATGGAGCATTACGAAAGGCTGAAAGAACTGCACAAGGTCTGGGAGCAGAACAACACCTGGCCTGAAAGCATCCCGCTCAAAGTCAACAAAACGAATGTTCAGAACGTCCTGAAGGATGTCTTGAAGAAGGTCGCCACGGCGCCCCATGTGGATATGGACGACTTGGAGGCGATCCGGACCGCCATTGCGTTTGAATGCGACGGCGTCATGTATTACGAACTGCTGAAACAGAGTTCGACGGAACCCAACGAAAAGGCGTTTTTCAACCTGATGGCCAGCATCGAACACGAACATTTCGTATCCCTGAAAGATACGGAAGAACTGCTGGTCTCCCCGGACGCGTGGTACCGCATTCGTGAGCGGGGAGGTCTGGACGGGGCATAACACTTCCGGGCGTCAATTTAGGCACCGGAAAAAATTGTTCAGGCCTGTTGGTCCTCAATGCGATCCATGATTTCGGTCCACCGGTCATAAAGGCCCTCCAGTTCCTGGTGGGCCTTTTGCAGTTTCAGTGTCAGGAGTTTGATCCGGTCCGGCTTCCTGTGCGTATCCGGTTGGCACATTTCCGCTTCGTGATTCCGCCTCATCTTTTCCAGTTCGGCTATGCGCGCCTCCACCGATGCCAGTTCATCCTTGAGTGGTTTCAGATGGCGCGACAACTGGTTCCTCGCCTCGGCCTCCCGGCGTTTCATCTCTTTGGTCTTGTATCCGGACTGATCTGTCTCCCCTGTCTCGGAATTGTCTTTGCTCTCGCTTTTGGTTGACGGGGCCATCGACTGAATATCACGCCGCTTTTCAATGAAATAGGAATAATCGCCCCGGTATTCAATGGCCCGGCCGTCCCTCAGTTCGACAACCCGATCGACCAGACGGTCCAGAAAATACCGGTCGTGTGAAACAATGGCCAGGGTGCCCTCATATTTTAAAAGCGCCTCCTGGAAGATTTCCTTGGTTTTCAGATCGAGATGGTTCGTCGGTTCGTCGAGAACGAGGAAATTGAACCCCTGCAGCAGGATCTTCAACAGAGTCAGGCGGGATTTTTCTCCCCCGGAAAGGACCGAAACGGGCTTGTGGATGTCATCCCCCGAAAACAGGAAGGCCCCCAGGAGATTCCGCCGTTCCTGATCCTTCGCCGGAGAAGGGACACCCTGTACCTCTTCCCAGATGGTGCAATCGTAACGCAGATTGTCCGCGCTTTCCTGGGAGAAAAACGCCATTCTGACATTGAGTCCCCGGTCAATGCGGCCGGAGGTCGGTTCTTCAACTCCGGCAAGCAAACGGAAGAGAGTTGACTTCCCCGCCCCGTTGACGCCGACAAAGGCAATCTTCTCACCCCGGTATAAAGTCAGATTGACCTCCGCAAAAACCGACAGGTGACCGTAACATTTTGCCACATCATGCAGAGACGTCACCTCTTTCCCGCTTTTTTCACAGACCGGAAACCGAATGGCTACGGTTCGGGTGCTCTTTTCCCCCTGAATGACCGCCATCTTCTCCAGCATCTTCAGGCGGCTCTGAACCTGGACGGCTTTGGTCGCCTTGTAGCGGAAGCGTTCCACAAACTGTTCGATGCGCCGGATCTCCCCCTGCTGCCGCAACATCGATTTTTCGAGCATGTCCAGACGCTGGTCTTTTTCTTTCAGGAAATGCGTATAGTTTCCCTTGTAGAGGGTGAGCTTCCCCATGGCTAACTCTGCGATCTGGTTCACCATTTTATCAAGGAACATACGGTCGTGGGAAACGGCGATCAGGCAGCCCGAATAGTCCTTGAGGTAGTTTTCCAGCCACTCCATGCTTTCCGTGTCCAGGTGATTGGTCGGTTCATCGAGGAGCATGATATCGGGACAGGAAAGCAAAATGACGGACAGAAGAATCCGCATCTTCCAGCCGCCGGAAAAATCCGTGCAGCGTTTTAAAAAATCACCCTCCCGGAAGCCGAACCCCCGGAGAATCTGTTTGGCCTTCGCCTCGAAGGCGTATCCGTCCATCCCCTGGAAGCGGCTTACGGCCCGTTCGTAATGCTGAAGCGTTTCCTGATAGGCGCTGCCGCCCGGCGTCAGACCGGGAAGATTCGCTTCGCAGCGGGCGATCGTTTCCTCGACCTCAGCGATGCCGCTTCTCTGCTTCAGGTAAGCCATCAACGGCTGAGGCTCCAGTTCCGCCACATCCTGGGGCAGATATCCGATGACCTTCCTGTGGCGTGCGGTAATCGCAACTTTCCCCAGATCCGGCTCCACTTCACCCAAAATGGTACGGAACAGGGTCGTTTTACCCGTACCGTTGTCTCCGACCAGACCGATGCGGCTTTTATCGGCAATCGCCCAGGCGATCCCGTCAAAGACCACCCGATCGGCAAAAGACAGATGGATGTTCTGCAGATCGATCAAAGGATACCCTCCTGATAATACGGTTTTCCTCAAAACGCGGGACATGTTCCATATATAAAAATGTCGGGGATGTCAATTGATCGCCCCCCAAAGACGCGCCGGCTGACCGGCGGTAGAAGAAAAACCCGCCGGGAAAGGACGACAGGACAAAAACCGGTTCGCCAGGGGAGAGTGATGTTTTATTCGGAATTCCGGACCTGGGGACGCCGTCGGCGACGTCTTCTCCGGCGGCGTTTCGGTGGCGCGTCGCCGGTCGGCGTTGATGAAACGGCATCGGAAGGAACTCCCGTCAGGAACGCTTCCCACCACTTCAGAGCGGACACATTTTCTCCCCTGGTCTCCGCACCCAGTCGAAGATAGGCCATGGCGTCCGCAAAATCCAATCGCGCGGCCAGTACGGCGGGACGCCGGGGCGGCATACGGTGCAGTGAAGGCTGCATCGTCAGAATATTGCGCATCCGGCCGCCGACCCGGGCCGGGACATGTACCGTCCGGCACAGCTCCTCCAGGAATGCGGCATAGGTGATTTCCAGCGACTGCTGGCGGGGCAAGCCGTCGCGCTGGTGTGAAAGGGTCTGTGTCTCCAGCACTGGGCCGAAGAACGCCGCCAGAAACAGCAGCGGTGATGGCGGCTTTTCTTCCCGGTACAAACGGTCCAGATAATCCAGATTTGCCGCCAGCAGCATTCGGCGGTTCCCATCCCGCCCAAGCCACCGGCAAAGTCCCGGAAAAAGCGGAGCCAAGAGTCCGCTTTTTTCCAGGCGATCAAACACCGGCCGGGCGGCCCCCAAAAGGAACAGTTTCAGCATTTCCTCGTAAAGACGTGCCGGTGATGCCCGGCAGATGGTGGGCGCCAGTTCGCAGAGGACGTCCCATGTCGCCTGCTCAATTTTCAAATCACGCGAGGCGGCAAAACGAATGGCGCGAATCATGCGCACCGGGTCTTCCGTAAATCGGACCAGGGGATCGCCGATGGGGCGCAGAAGCCCTTCCTTCAGGTCGGTCAGCCCGGTTGTATAATCGATGACCGTCGCATCAACAATGTTGTAAGCCAAGGCGTTAATGGTGAAGTCGCGGCGCAGGGCGTCTTCCTCGGGCGTTCCGAAGACGTTGTCCCGCAGCACCATGCCGTCTTCATTTTTCAGATGACGGGGATGGCGACGGCAAAAATCGCTTTCACCCGCTTCCTCCGCGCCCGCTGTGGCGTTTTCCTCCTCTTCGTCCGGTGTGGCCGCTCGGAAAGTCGACACTTCGAGAATCTCATCCTGGAAATGGAGATGGGCCAGACGAAAACGACGGCCGATGAGGCGGCAGTTGCGGAAGAGTCGCTTGATCTGAGCGGGCGCAGCGTCCGTGGCGATATCAAAGTCCTTGGGGGTCCGTTCCAGCAGGAGGTCTCGCACACAGCCCCCGACCAGATAGGCGATGAATCCGTGGTCGCGGAGCCGGTAGAGCGTCCGCAGCGCATTGGGACTGATCTGTCTGCGGGAGATGTTGTGTTCCTTCCGGGGAATGATGCGCGGCTGCATGTGTCCACATATCACACCCGGTTGAAAAAAGGAATTCCCTCAAAGGCAAGAAATCACGAAACTCGTTTGAAATACAGAAATGAGCAGTGAACCCTGCAACGCCCAAGCATGACTCCACAGACCACAACCAATGAGCACTTCTTCCCACAACAATCTCTTTCACGCAAAAAACATGACTTTCATGGAATTAAAGTATCTGCGGGCAATACCGATAAGAAGGTAAATTGAGTTCTTACCTTTTCTTTGCCGTGTGCAGGGAACATCCGGCGGGAGTTTGGGAAGCGATGCGGCTATGAATGTCATATTTATCAACCCTTTTTTGGAAAGCGCGATCAAGGTCTTGTCCACGATGGCATCTATCCATCCTGTTCCGGGAAAGCCTTTTCTGCACCAAGATGAGGCGGTCTGCGGCGACGTGTCCGGCATCATCGGTCTGACAGGTATGGCGCGGGGTTCCATGGCAATCAGCTTCAGCACCGAAAGTATTCTTAAGATAGTCAAGAACATGCTGGGAGAGGACCATGATGCGATCAACCGCGACATCTGCGATGCCGTCGGAGAACTGACCAACATGGTATCGGGTGATGCCCGGAAGCGACTGGAACAGGAGGGGCTGAGCATCGCGGCCTCCATCCCGACCGTCATCGCCGGCCGGGATCACGTGATCACCCATGTCCTGCCCGGTCCCAGTATTATCATCCCTTTCAATACCGAAGACGGTCCGTTTTACGTGGATGTTTGCCTGACCGAATACATGTAAAATCGATGCAGAACCACCCGGAGAAAGACGAACAGGAAAAATAAACAGCAGGATTAAAAATGAGATTAGCATAATCGGAGAGATATCATCCGAGCATCCAAGCGGAACTTGAAGTTTCCTATTCTTCTAAGCCTTTTCATCCCACCGGGCCCGCCGCTTCAATCGTTCCAGATCGCAGACGACGACCGAACGGCCCACCGTTTTGACAATGCCCTTTTCCCGCATGCTGCGCAGTTCCTTATTCACGCTTTCACGGGTTGCCCCCACCATGCTGGCCAGTTCGCTCTGGGTCATTTCTATCCGTATCTCGCCCTGTTCGCCGGCCTTGATCTGACGCTCCGCAAATTCGGAAAGCCGTCGGGCCAGACGCGAGGAAACATTTAGGAAACAGGTTTCTTCAACAAACTTGTCCGTTTTGCGCAGACGGGCGCACAAGGTGGAAAACAGAGCTTTAATGGCGGTGGAACTCTTCATGAGGATGGCGATAAAATCATCCTGGTAAAGAACATATAACTGACTGTCTTCTAAGGCAACGGCATCGGCGGAGCGGGTCATGCCGTCGAGCAGGGCCATGTCTCCGAACAATTCACCGTTGGAGAGGATTGACAAAATAACTTCGTCACCCAGACGGGAGGTGACGCTGATCTTTATTTTACCGGAAGCGATAAGATAAAGGGCGATTCCCTGCTCGCCCTTGCGGAACAGGATATCTCCCTTCCTGATCGATTGTATCTTGACGACATCGGAAATTTTCTGCAGATCATCCTGACGAAAAGCGCGAAAGAGAGGAACCTGCTGTAAGAAGGTCATGATTTTGTTCATTTATTACCTCCAGTACAATGCTTCAGTGAAATGAATCGTCCCTGTTCAGCTTTGGTGTTATCCCGAACAACAGCCGGGCATACCCCCCTCATGACTTACCCCTTGTGGTTTTCCTGTAACACGCATATAAATCTCTTTCAAGCAACAAATTCATCCAAGTTTTCAACAGTTGGACAAAAAAGACGACCGGGCATGTCAAGTATACCAAGGGGGATGAATCACATGGATCAGCCGACCTGTACGACGGATAAGATTTACAGTTACGACGAGGTGCCCTATGAGGGTCAACCGTTCCCGCAGAGTCACCCGGACCGGATGGCGACCATCGCCCGTCTCTTCGGCATGTCTCCTGCCGCCGTCGATCACTGCCGCGTGCTGGAGTTGGGGTGCGCCGGAGGTGGTAATCTTACGCCCATGGCCCTTCCATTGCCCCGGAGTGAATTTGAATGATCCGGCGCATGATGATCTACCATACCGGCCGTCTCACCGATCCCATCCGGAAGATCCAGCAAGCCCGGGCGCTGATCGATTTTCTGGCCCGGTCGGTTCCCACACAGGACAACGCCTACGGCCTGCTGCTGAAGAGCGAACTGGAAATCATCAAAAAGAGCCGCGATTATTATCTCTTTCTCGATCATCTGGAAGAACACTGGTCCCAGGCTCTCGGGCTGGAAGACCTGTTCCGGAAAATCCGGGAGAAACGCTCCGTTCATCAGGCAGAGTCGGACATAAACACCGAAGGCAGCAGGAAACTGCTGAAAAAAGATCGGCTGCAGGCCTATACGATCGGCATGGTGGAACTGCATACCTATCAACCTGCCTTTCAGCGGATCATACCCGAAAAGCCCAGATTATCGCCCCTGGCCGTCTATCAGATCATCAGGAGCCGACCCGCTACCAGCCAGCACCATGAGTCGGTCCCGGTCGACCGACTTGCACAAAGACTGGCGCCCTGTCTCGACGGGAGCAGAAACCGCTCAGAACTTTTCGGGATCATCAGGGAACTGGTCGAACAGGGCCGATTGGTCGTTAAAAAGGATGATGTGCCCCTGACCATCGCGGATTTGACGGAAGAAATCCTTGACGGAATGGTGGACCGCGTCTTACATAACCTGTCCGGATCGGCACTTCTGGTGTAATCGATCTGCGGGAGCAACTTTTTAATACCACGGAGGAAGAAGAAAACTGAATCCCAAGTTGATCAAAACCTTGGCCAGCGGCCTGGGTCTCGGATATTTACCAGGGGCGCCGGGAACAGCGGGAAGCCTCCTTGGCATTCCCCTGTTTTACGCCATCTCCTTTTTCCCCTGGCCGCTCTATCTGATGACTGCGGCGGCCTTCACCTGCCTGGCCGTTTATGTCGCCCATGAAGCGGAAATCCTCTTCGCCAGAAAAGACGCCCCCTGTATTGTCATCGATGAGATCGCCGGCATGCTTTTCACCTGTTTCCTGGTAACGCCGACCGCCGTTCACATCGCTGCGGGATTTATACTGTTTCGTTTTTTCGATGTGGTGAAGATCTTTCCGGCGAACTGGTTTCAACGACATCTGTCCGGAGGATGGGGGATTGTCGCCGACGACTTGGCGGCAGGGATTTACGCCAACCTGATCCTGCTGGTCCTGATTTATCAATTCGGAATTTAGCACCGGAGGTGACAGACATTGAATATCGGCATTCTTACCATCGGCGATGAACTGACCAGCGGCCGTGTTCAGGACGCCAACACATCCCGGATCGCCGTCCGGATAACCCGGGAGGGATGGAACGTGGTCTCCACACTGTCCGTGGGGGATGACGCCTCCGCCATACACAGGGCCATCGATTATTTTCCGGGCCACTGTGACGCCGTTGTGATTACCGGCGGTCTGGGGCCGACGGCCGATGACATCACCGCGGAAGCCGTCGCGAAAGCCTGCGGGCGTCCCCTGATTCAAAATGACCTGGTTCTGGCCGCTTTGCAGACGCGCATGGACGCCTGCGGTTTTCGCTGGACGGAAGGCCACGCACGACAGGCCCGTTTCCCGGATGGGGCCGAAGTCATCCCAAATGCCGTGGGTTCGGCCTGGGGTTTTTCGCTTACACACAGGAACTGTCTTTTTATCGTCGTCCCCGGCGTACCCGTGGAAGCCGCCCAAATGGTTACGGACCATGTCATTCCCCTCCTGCGACGCATCGCGCCGGCTCCGTTTATGACGGTCCTGTCCAGAATCCTCAAGTTCTTCGGCATCCCGGAAAGCGAAATCGAGGAAAAGATCCATGGTCTTGGCCCGGAAAAAGAAGCCGTCCGGATCGGGTTTTATCCCCAGTTTCCGGAGGTGCACCTCGTCCTGACAGCCCGCCATGCCGACCCGGATCAGGCAGGCAAGGATCTGCGAAGCGCCGAGGACGCCATAGCCGAAGCCCTGAGCCCCTATCTGTTTGGCCGCGATGAGGAAACCCTGGAGGGTGTCGTGGCCGCGCTGCTCAAGGCCAGGGGCCTGACCCTGGCCATCGCCGAGTCCTGCACGGGAGGCCTGATCGCAGACCGCCTGACGGATGTCTCCGGCAGCTCTTCTTACCTGGAACGCGGCGTCGTCACCTACAGCAACGCCTCAAAGACCGCTCTGCTCAACGTCCCGCCGGAAATCCTGATCGAACACGGCGCCGTCAGCGAACCGACGGCCGGACGGATGGCGGAAGGAATCCGAACCGCCGCGGGCGTCGATCTGGGACTCAGTACAACAGGCATTGCCGGTCCCACGGGTGCTGTTCCGGGAAAACCCGTGGGAACCGTGTACATTGCCCTGGCCCATGCTTCAGGAACCATCTGCCGGCATTATGTATTTCGCCGGGACCGGCGCAAGGTTAAAATCGCCGCCGCCCACACAGCCCTCATGATGCTCCGGGAATATCTCCTCTGCTGCGCAAGCGGCGACAACTGAACCAAGGAGCGGATCAATGACTTCAGAGAACATGATGCGGACCTTCCTGGCCCTTGATCCCCCGCCGGAAATTCTGCGGAAAATCATCACCATGCAGGATACTTTAAAAAAGCAGATCCCCCGCGGTGTCCGCTGGGTTAATCCCGATGGAATCCACCTGACTTTGAAGTTCCTGGGGAATATTTTTCCTTCCCACCGCGACGGGATCCAATCCCTGCTGCCGGAAATTGTTGGCGCTCACTTTGCCTTTACCCTGTCCGCAGGCCGGATCGGCGTTTTCCCCGGCATCGCCAAACCCAGGGTCATCTGGGTGGGCATCGGTGGCGAAACCCAGTCGCTCTTCGCCCTGCAGCAAGATATTGAAGAAGCCCTGGAATCGATCGGATTTCCCAGAGAAAACAGGCCCTTCCGGGCTCATCTGACCTTGGGGAGGGTCAAGGACCCGCAGGCTTGCCAGGGCATGGAAACGGTCATCGCTCAAGGGCAGGGCTTTGTCGCCGGCCGTTTTAAAGCGGCTAATTTGCTGTTTATAAAAAGCACCCTGACACCGACCGGGGCGATTTATTCTCACTTGGCCAACTTTCCTCTGGCGGAGTAGGCATCTGAGGTTTCGGCACGGCCGGCATGGAAGATTGTTTTTGATGGCAATTTCGAGGAAGAATGGTATAGGACCGAATGGGTTGAAAAGGATTCCTGCGGGCGATCATGCAGGGCGCTTTTCTCTGAAGAGAATGGACTCGCTTTACGAGCGCCGGGCTATACGCCGGTGGGAATCGACCGATTTGACCGGCAGATACGGCGGGGATCATTCATAACCTTGCCCGCGATATCGGATATCAACCGGGGGAAGGGATCCTCATGACTTGAACGTTTGTCAGGGGATAAATCAATCAAAAATAATATTCAGGAGGAAACCATGGCTTCGGATATGGACAAGGGCAAAGCGGTTGAACTGGCGATTACCCAGATCGAAAGGCAATTCGGTAAAGGTTCCATTATGCGGCTGGGAGGGGCGGATAAAGTAACGGATGTTTCCGTGATTCCCACAGGTTCGCTGAGTTTGAATCTCGCCTTGGGCGTCGGTGGGGTTCCCCGGGGACGGATCATCGAAATTTTCGGACCGGAGTCGGGCGGTAAAACGACCCTTGCCCTGCATATCGTCGCTGAAGCCCAGAAACAAAATGGGATTGCCGCCTTTATCGACGCGGAACACGCCCTCGACGTGACCTATGCCAGGAAAATCGGGGTAAACACCGACGAACTGTTGATCTCTCAACCTGATACGGGGGAACAGGCCCTGGAAATCGCCGAGACTCTCGTACGCAGCGGCGCCCTGGATGTGCTGGTCATCGATTCCGTGGCGGCCCTGGTCCCAAAAGCGGAACTGGAAGGAGAAATGGGAGACGCCCAGATGGGCCTGCAGGCGAGGCTCATGTCCCAGGCGCTCCGGAAACTGACCGGCAGCATCAACCGCTCCAAAACCACGGTCATTTTCATCAACCAGTTGCGCATGAAAATCGGTGTCTTCTTCG
>CAYOYJ010000090.1:0-10468 GCA_964408155.1 uncultured Syntrophales bacterium | reverse complement strand
TTTAAACAGGAAATACTGTAACTGATACCATTTTCACACACCATACTCAACGGGTTTTTGGCATGCTTCCTCCGTCTCATAAAAGGTTATACGAGAAAAAATACAAAGGGCTATGGCGTGCTCTCAATCTGGCTCGTAATATGAAAAAGCTGCTTCATCACCTCATCAAAATAATCCGGAAGGTAGCGATTCCACAGTTTGATCGGTAATTCTCCCAGTTCGATCTGCCCGGATGTGGGAAAGGTAAAGAGGTATTCCATGAGATATTCGATGTTCTTCGCCAGATATCCGCGATACTGCTTCCCCTGACGCTGCTCGATGATCCGGTCTTCGTGGATACAGCGGCCGATTTCACTTTCCAGGTTTTCCTGGTAATTGACAACGATGATCTCGAGATACACATCGTGTTCACCCGTCAGGACAAAGTCCCGAAAAACCGCGCTTGCTCGAGAGCGAGAAAAACCTCTTTTCATCAGGATATTCAACATCCGTTCATCGGACAGATCCTCGGCCAGAAGCCTGTCGGGGGACGGCTGGAATTTTACGATCAGGTTGGTGGCGTTGTAGATTCCCCGGTGACGTTCCTCCTCGACAACTTCGCAATGATCCAGCCCGGCAAGGATATTCAGAAAGGCGGCATAGTCATTATCTTCTACGATCACCTTCATCCCCGCCACATCGTTGATTTTCAGCAGCGGCATATCTTCCAGCGGCCCGGAACCGGCACCGCCAAGCTTTTCAAGAATGCGGTTTTCCGCTTTGAGGAATTCCTCGATCATTACCTCCGGCGGCGTGACCAGTTGCACCCGGGATAAACCCAGGCGCCGGGCACGTTCATCGGCGAAAACCTCAGCTTGATGCTGAATGGAGCGGAATATCTGATCGGTAATCACACGGGCGCTCTTTTCCGCCAGACGCCGGATCCGTTTGATGCGCGTCGACCCCACAAAGGATTCCCGGCCATGATCATTTTTAAGAAATAGCTTGGCTTGGAAAGGGGTTTCCCGGTAATACCGTCCCGGTTGTTCTTGATACTGTCTGATCAGAGCTTCAGTCCGGGCGTTCTGGTAGGGAGGATTGATCACGATCAGATCCTTCAGTTCACCCTTCCGGGTGATGGTTCTGGTCACCAGGTCTGCCCCATGAAGCCTATGGAAAAGCCCGCCGGCAAAGTCATCGAGATAGCGGGAGACATACTCGTGGTTAAACAGGGCCATACGGACCAACTGATCCGGGTCGGACGCCGCCGGTTTGTAGTACATCCAACGGCGGATGAGATCGCAAAGTTCGCGCCGGTGCAGATAACTGGTAATCTCGATCATGTGATCTCCCTCATTACGTCATGAATCGCCGCAGTAAAACAGAATATCTGATACACAGGCGCATTTTACCTCCGGGATTTCTTAGAAACTTCAATGGATACCGTCACATAAATGATCAAGTTCCCACTTTTTTTAAGGTCCCAAAGATCGGGCACCTCGGGTACTCGGTGCGTCATGCACCATGCATGATGCACCCTTTTAAGCTTCACAGCCCGGCCTTCGGCAGAGGTTTCGCTGTTGATACACTCAGGGTTTTCGCCGACGCCTCGTTCGAAAAAGGAGATTGAGTCTGCTTGTAAATGGACTTAACCCGGTAGGTATAAAGGGTGTTGGGTTGCAAACCCGCCGCGTCGGTATAACTGCCCGAACCGGCGAGCGGCGCCGCCGTGTTGGGAAACTGCGCAATCTGGGCAAAGGCGCCGCCAGGCCCTTTCCGTTCGACGATATAAGCCTGCGGCCGGTTTCCGGATTCATGCAGATCCACCTGCCAGCGCAGCGTGATCGAATGCAGCCCACCGGTTGCCGTGAGATTACGCGGCACCTTCGGGGTGGTACCGCCGTCTATATGAATCGCGGGGGGAAAGGTGCTGGACCAGGATTCGTTTGAAGGCGGTGATTCCTCTCCGTTTATCTTCAGATATACGCGATACGTATAGGTGTGACTGGGCTCCAGGCCGGTGTCGAGATATCCCAGGGTGTTGTTCACGGTGGCAATGGTCGCGTAGGTCCCGCCGTTGGTGCGCTTCCTCTCAATCCGATACTGGGCGCCAAAGGTGTTGGAATGCCAGGAAAGCTGTATCCGGTCGGTCGTCCCTTCCGGCTGCACGGCTTTCAGGCCGGTCGGCGGCAGGGGCGGACGCTTGAAAGCCCGGACCATAGCACTTGTTCCTTTGAGGGCCTGGGGAGCATTCATCGCCGCTTCCACATGCCAGTTTCCCTGCTTGGCCGGACGGAAATATCCCGTCAGGGTGCCGTTTTGCGCTATGCTTTTCCCCTCTATAATCACATCCGTATCCTGCCAGCCCTCCACGAGTGTGCTGATCGGCTGGAAGCGGGTTTTTGTCTGAATGCCCAGAGACGGCATGTTTTTCGGTTTGATCGTCACAAAAACCTTGTCGCCGACATAGCACGGCGATGTTTCGGGCGAGATGGCGACTTCCGGCGCCAGGGGTCTTTCCGTGTACATCTGGCCGACCTGGGCCAGGAGCTGTGAGCGCTGGCCAGGAGTGAGCAGGTCGGCGCTGCGGGGATACTGGACCGGGTTGGCAGGAGATGGTCTGATAGCCGGATAGGTGGTCTGTACCATAGAGCTGGTGCAGGGAACCGCATTCGTCCACGGATCGACCGTGCAAGTACTGTTTGAGGTGGCCAGGGGCGCCCAGCCTCCATGCACCTTTTGTTCGAGCACCTCATTGGCTATCTTGCCGCCCGGATAATAAGTCCCCTTCCCCCTCACCTGCAGGGGAGAAGGACAGGCATATTCCCCTGTGCCGCCGAAATTGCAGACACCGTCGAATTCGTACCTGTACTGGATATTGCTGGATTCGACCACGTGGACGGCAGTCACCGCGCAGGTAAAGCCGCAGGGCTCGCCTTCGCCTTCCGTATCCATTATAGAGGCTACTGCCCACTGGGGAACCACAATTAAAAACACCCAGACGCACATCAGGATAAAGGCGATAAGGACCGTTTTGATGATATTTTTTTTCATGTAATGTTACCTCCTTCCGACAAGTTGAATCATTTGGCGGGGTGGGCTCCGCTCATCTTGGAAAACATCAACTGGTCATGGCAGGCAAAAATCCAATGTACTCTATGGCGTGGCCTGCAGATGGCACAGCCTGAACCGGCAGGAGAACATATTGTCATGAATGTGAGGGACCTGGGTGAGGATTTGATACGTCTGCCCCCGGTTTGGGTGTGAAATAGGATATTTGGGCGTTACTGTCAAGCGAATCCTGGGACGATTTCACAAATCCGCATAACCCGGTGACCGGCACGGATAAAACAGGCGGCCGCCGCTCAATCCTCGCCGCGTAAAAACGGACGACGGATGTAAATTCCGGTTGCTAAGGCCAAAGTGTCCATGTATTTATTACCTAATTTTATCCCTGTAAAATTTCTGGTTGAATGTTTATCAGTCCGGTTAACTAAACCATAACGAGGTGGCTTCAGACACATTTCACGAATCGTTACAATCGGAGAGACGGGTTCCCTGACCCATGAAAAAAGTGATCGCCAGTCTTGTTCTGGGTTTTATCCTTGTTACACTTTCCCTGCGGGGGATTCCTTTCCACCGTGCGACGGAAGCGCTTTGTCAGGTTCAGCCTCTTTACATCTTTTTATCCGTCATCCTGCTGTGCCTGGGGCAGGTTCCGCAATCGATCAGTTGGGGAATAATCCTGAAAACCATCGCGCATGTCACTCCGTTCACCCCCTTTTCCATCAACAAGGAGAGTCGGAACGACCTGAAGCGCGAGGTATTAAACCTGCTAAGCATGGTTTTCTGCAATGCCGTCGGTCTTGTGGAAATCCGCCGGGGAAAGCTCTATCATCGCAAAGACATCCCGGCAGAAATTCACAACATGCTGAAATCAGGTGATATCCTCCTGGACAAGCCCCCTTTCCGGCTACTGGGACCACGCGGCGCTCTGGATCTGAACGAAGACTGAACTGAAAGACTTAGGAATCTGGAATCATCCCATTGTGGCCCGTTATCATAAGGAAATTCGCAAAGGCAAAGCGGTGGTCGAGGCGTTGCGGTCCGGTGCGGAGATGAGCACCCTGGAACAATTCCTGAACATCGACAGCATCGGCATTCTCCGCAAGCCGGATCAGAACGGCGAGGACCGTTCCGGCACGATCATCCGGGCACTGCATCAGGTGGGAAAACCTTACGACTTCTATTTCGAAGTCGTAACCCGCAACCGGGTTTACTGCTTCAAACTGGTTTATCTGAGTTACACCTCCATGGAATGGCCCATCCGGAAGTCCATGGGACGGGGCACCATCACCCCGGACGATGTGGCAACTCCGGAGGCTCTTCACGGCAAGCTGGAACTGGTCTTCTTCTACCATGACGGATGCCGCGTTGACGACCGCCCGGCCATCAAGATGGCCCAGTTGATGCGGCTGGAAGTCAACTAATCCCATCCAAAGACTCTAACGCCCGTTTTTGGACTGCTTTGTCGTCCTTTCTTTTCTTCTTTTAGCCTACCCCGGGAACGGAAAGAACAGGCTGAAAAGGTAGAGAACAATGGGAATGGAAATCAGGGAAAGCAGAAAACTCCCGATAATAAATTGACTGGCCAGGGCCCGGTTTCCACCTGAACGTTCGGCAAAGATAGGTATTGCCGTCACAGGCGGCACCGCGGCCTCCAGCATAAGGATCAGGGCCACGGGAAATGTTGGCTTGATAAGGATCAGAATCCCCAGGACAACCAGGGGAAAGACAAAATTCTTGGCCAGGGAGAACTTGATCACCTCCGCGTAGTAAAATTGCCTCTTTCCACCAGAATCCAGCATGATGTCGTGGTAAAGATTGCCCCCCAGAATGAGCATGAAAAGCGGCGACGCCATGGCGCCGACCATGATGAAGATGGTTTTGACGAAGTGGGGCACATAGGCCTGCATGCCGATCAGAGCGATGGCCATGCCGACGATGGTCGAAACAAGTACGGGATTGAAAAACCGGGCCATATTGAAAACCTGAGTCTGCCCTTTCCGGGGGAAGAAGAATTGATACGTGCTGAACATCAGCGTCGGATGAAGAAAGACCAGAAGAAACAGGGACACGAAATATGGGTTCTGTGTACCGAACAGACCTGTCACAATGATCAGAGGGAAGAAAAGGCCGTTCTGAAAGAAGAGACCCATGGCGAATTCCCCCCGGAATTCCCGCCGGGCAATCCGGGAGCACAGAAGAGACAGTAAAAGGGACACGGCGAGAAAGCTCAGCCACCACAGGGGCATATGCCACCAGTCGGGGTTTTTCTGGGGCGAAAAATCGATGATCAGACTGGCCAGCACAAGGCAAGGCACGGCTACGTCGATAGACAGGGCTGAAAGAAACCCGAGGGTGTCGCCTGATGCGCGGTGATGTCCGATGATCCAGAAGCCGAGGACGCCGATACCGAGCAGGGTGACAACAGCCTGAAGGGTGATCAAGAAAATCTCCATAAATTTCTCCCTGAAATGTATTCGCCCGCTTGAATCCGATTTCCGAACCACATGTCCGGAAGCACCGGGGAGCCCGAAAAGACACCGGCATTGTGCGCATCGCTCTGGCATAAAAACCATGATGGTTTAATCAATTTCCGGTTGCCAATACTTACTACACCATGTATTGCTTTTCAATCTTTCCTGTTCGACATGGAAAAATAACACCGCACAGGCCATGGTGAACGTGAACAGGCACATGGAGAAAGCTTAAGTCATGCGCAAATCGCCGGTTATGCCTCCCGATACACATCCACGAATTAGGAAACAGGTTCTCCGGGTATGAAGAAGATAATCCTGGGTATCGTCCTGAGTGCTGTTCTGATCTGCCTTTCTTTACGGGAACTGAAATTTCAAGCGGTCGTCGAAGCGATTCACGGCATCCAGCCGTCTTATGTCCTGTTATCCCTGGCGATGATGCTCTTGATGCAGGTGCTGCGCGCGATCCGCTGGGGGGGCATCCTGAAGCCCGTCGCAAACATCGACCGATTCACCCTCTTTTCGATTACCGCCGTTGGTTTCTTGGCCATTACAGCCATTCCCGCCCGCTTGGGAGAACTGGTCCGGCCGCTTCTGATTTCCCGCAAGAAGCACGTGCCGATGGCGACTGCCCTGGGCACAATTTTCGTCGAGCGGATCATGGACACCTTTACCGTCCTGCTGATGGCCGGCGTGCTGTTTCCTCTGATACCGCTTCCGCCTTGGCTGGTCCGGTCCGTTTCCCTCATCACGATCATTACCCTGGCCGCAGTTGCCTGTTTTATTCTCCTCATTGTCAATCGGAATGTTCTGAGAAACCTGGAAAAACACCTCCCCGCTTCTCTTAGGGAAAGTTACACCGGAAAGCTCAACCACCTGATCGGCCACTTCATCAACGGCTTTTCCGTCATCACCGACGGGAAGAGACTGGCCTGGCTTTTTTTGCTTTCGCTTTTGGTCTGGATTGTCGATGTGCTGGTTATTTACGCCTTATTTCTCGCCTTCGGTTACACCCTTTCACCTCTGGCCGCGTTCGCTCTCATGTTCATCCTGCTCGTGGGAATCTCCGTTCCGACAGCGCCGGGCTTTGTGGGTAACTGGCATTATGCCTGTATTCTGGCCTTGACGCTCTTCGGGCTGAACAAGGCCGATGCCCTGAGCTTCGCCGTGGTTTACCATGCCCTCGCCGTCGGCATGACTCTGGTGCTGGGGCTGGTCTTCCTTCCCTGCAACCGATTTCCCCTGAAGGATCTGCGAAGCGAAAAGTCGAATGATACGTGATACTTATCACCCGCCCCCGTTACATATTTCATTGAAAAAACAAAATTGCTTCGGTATGGCACGCGGGAAACCGAGGGCAATGACATGGCTTTTAATACTCACAGCAACTCAACACTTTTCTGCTTGTCACAATTGGGTTCGGCGCACCAAAGGTCAAGGCGAGAACTCTGCGCTGCATTACGGACCATCTGACCCTCAACGGCCATCCGGACCCGGTTTAGGAACGGGAGCGCAGTTCGATGCGACAATATATTGGTCTTATCAAGAAATCCGCCAGGTTACGGGCTTTAGCGACGATAACCCGGCCCGCTTTGAAAAGGTTGGTGACATCCCGGAAATCCTGATTGTCGAAGACCCCGATTTTCTCATCCCTCTCCATGAATTCACACCTCAGAAAGCACAGCGTTTTCAGAATCCGGCCCGGCGGAAGTATTATCGTGTCCCGGACCTCCCGGAAAAAAGCCGGTCTCCGAAAATACTGGCGGGCGTCCCTCCCATGAAATCCAACGCATCACCAGGCGCCATGCCACAAAGCGGATCATTGCGGGTTCTTCGACCGACCTGATCCTCAGCGTCATTTCCGGAGACGTCACCGGCGCAGTGGTCTACGGGGCGAAAATTGCTAACGATCTGGCCATGCTCAGTCACAACCGAAAGGATGAAGAAGAAGCGAATCGGGAAGGCTTGAAAATGCTCCCGACCACAGGCATCGACCCGGCGGGCATGATCAGCTTTTTTGAATCCCTTCAGGAAAAAGACGCGGGCGAAGGCAAGGTTCCGAGTGTTATGAACCATATTTCATTTCCTGCCCGTTCCAATGCCCTGTCGCAAGGCATGACCTGCGGGTTTTAACCGTCAGGGAATTATTTTTCTTGTAATCGATGGACCGTTTCATAGACGAGCTTTCTAGGCAGGACAAGGTCGGCAGCAATCCGGGCCGCCATGTCCCGGCGGGAAATATTACCCTGGGCGGACAACAACGCAATCCGCTCCTTGATGCTCGACTCCGGATCAGGCCCAACGGCTTCTGCCTTCTTCCCTGCTACGACAAGGGTGACTTCGCCCTTCACTGTCTTTCCTTCGAAAGCGCGCATCACCTCTGCCACGTCGCCCCGGACCACCTCCTCATAAACCTTGGTCAGCTCACGCGCCACCACGACAAAGCGGTTTCCCAGCAATTTCCCGACATCTTTCAGCGTGGCCGACAGCCGTTTGGGCGATTCATAAAAGATCTGCGTCCGGGGATCATCCTTAATGGTCAGTAGCGCGGCCTTCTTTTTCCCCTTCTTATCCGGGAGGAATCCTTGAAAGACAAAATGATCCATAGGCAGACCCGAAACGGACAGGGCCGTAACCAATGCCGAGGGACCGGGGATGGGAACGATTTCGATCCCCGCTTCGAGAGCGCAACGAATCAGGAGATAACCGGGATCGGAAAGCGAAGGTGTCCCCGCATCGGCGACACAGGCGATGTTCTGTCCATCCTTGATTTTACCAATAAGAAAAGGCGCTTTGATGGATTCATTCTGTTCGTAAAGGCTGGTCAGGGGTGTCCGGATAGCATAGTGTTTCAGGAGAATCCGGGTTCTTCTCGTATCTTCCGCCGCAATGAGTGAAACCTCCCCGAGGATGCGCACCGCCCGGAAAGTAATGTCTTCCAGATTGCCGATCGGCGTCGCCACAACGTAGAGTTTTCCGGGTCCACCCATCATCCGTTCCCTTAAAATAAACTTAAAAAAGCACAGCGGTCGGCAGGTGCAAAGGTGATCCCATCGCTTACCTGAGACTCTGCAAGCCTTTAATCACTTCCGCCCGTCCGAAGTATTTCACTTTCGTATTGCCCTGAACCACGATCAACGTCGGCGTACCGCCTACTTGGTCTTCCAGTAGATACTTGGCAATATCGGCGGCTCCTGTTTTTTCATCCACCCTCTGGACATCAAAACCTGCCCGATGGAGATAATCATGGAGAGCTCTGCTATCCTCGATCTTCTTTTCCGCCGCCTGAAAAAGCACTTCGCGGATTCGCAGTATCCGGTCAAGACCTCGCTCCCGCTGAGAGAGAAACAGGTAATAGGCGGTATAAACCGGGGTCGGCCGATGAATGGGCATATCAATGAAAGTCAGGTTAATCCGGTTTTTTCGGGCCAATTCATAGAGGAGGTTTTCCGCCTCGGGTTCCACTGCTCGGCAGGGGCCGCAAAAATAATCGGTATAGAGTCGGACCTTAATATCTCCCCGACCGAAGGAAGGTAAAGCCTGCACCCCTGTCTCTATTTTCAAAGGGACGCTTTGGAAAAAAGCTGACAGAAAAACCAATCCCAAAGCAACACTCAGCAGGATGAGGGTTAATTTCTTCTTGTTCAGGTTTATGACAAACAGGGCAAAAACGATCAATGCGAGAATCAGACAAAAGGGACAATAGGTCCGGTGGAAAATCTGATATCCCACGAGAAAGATCTCGCCGCCCAAGCCCACCGACACGAGAAAACAACAAAACGTATGCATCCGGAAAAGCACAAGCATGGTAAGCAGCCACAGGAAAGCCACTCCCCAGAGCTTCAAGTCTACCCCCAAAACGTTGCCCGCCAGGTACAGACAGGACGATCCGCAATAATAATACAGCACAATAACGACAAGCCCCAGCAGGGTCAAAACAATATTGATGACCCGCCGGTGATCTGAAATAAATCCGAAAAAGCCACCGCCTGTCTCGGCAACTTCAACTGACCCGAGATTATTCATTTTCATCCCTGGTTGCATGATTCTCCCCGTCATGACCCGGTCTATCAATATCAGACGCCTGTATGGCCCCGTTATGCTGCCATTGCTTCAACCGGTTTTTGATAATCTTTTCGTAGCCCCTGTCCGTCGGCGCATAAAAACGGGTTTTCCGGAGTGTTTCCGGCAGATAATCCTGCACGACAAATCCGTCATGATAATCATGGGCGTATTTATAATCCCGGCCATAACCGAGATCCCGCATCAGTTTGGTCGGAGCGTTGCGGATGTGCAGGGGCACGGGCAGGCTGCCGGTTTTGGAAACGGTTTCCCGTATCCGCCCGTAAGCGATATAAAGGGCGTTACTCTTCGGCGCCGTGGCCAGATAGACCGCAGCTTGCGCCAGAATCAGTTCCCCTTCGGGCAAACCAATCAACTGGAAAGCCTGCATGGCTGAAACTGCGACAACCAAAGCGTTGGGGTCGGCGTTACCGATGTCTTCCGCCGCCATTCTGACCATGCGGCGGGCGATAAACAGAGGGTCTTCTCCGGCAGCCAGCATGCGTCTCAACCAGTAGAGGGACGCATCGGGGTCGTTTCCCCGGAGGCTTTTGTGAAGCGCAGAAATCAGGTTGTAGTGTTCTTCACCGGTTTTGTCGTAGAGGAAGGTCTTTCTGTCAAGAAACTGTGCAACCGTTTCCATTTTTAATTTCACCACGCCTCCGGGATTCGCGCCGGCAGATAACGCGACCGCCTCCAGATTGTTCAGGGCTGCACGCGCGTCGCCGTCGCACCGGGACAGGATCAAATCCAATACCCCCTTTTCGATGTCAAAAGAGCAGGCACCCAGTCCCCGGTTGCGTTCGTGAAGAGCTCGTTCTAAAATTAATCGGAGTTCCTCATCGGAAAAAGGTTTCAAAACCATGACCCGGCAACGGGAAAGCAGA
>CAYOYJ010000089.1:0-10486 GCA_964408155.1 uncultured Syntrophales bacterium | reverse complement strand
CCATCCCAACTCGATTTGGAGAAAGAAACATTCCCTGCCGAACAGAATGGGGGTGGGGATTACTCAATAATATTAAGATCGGAATTCTCCCATTGTCGTTAGGAACCAAGGGACCCTCTGTGCGATATCGTATCTGCCTAGCGCTATCATCAAATTTATATAGGTCAATAGAGTCTTGAAGTTTCTGCTGAATATTTGATTTTATATCAGGGTAATTCGCTTCAAACTTGAATGTGTCATCACAAATGATTGATTGGCCGCCCATATCGTGCCCCCTCTCCAAAGCCATCTTCATTTATTACGTGCATAACAGCGGAGCTAAGCGGTGGCGCGGGTTGCGGGGGACGCGAAGCGTCACATGCAACACGTGACAACCGCTTGAGCGACAGGTTGGCGCCCGCGAATCAGCAAGCAGGCAACTATTATGCGAGAGCCTCAGGCCTCCCCAATAAGACTGACTTGATCTGCCAACCTGTTGATCAAGCTGTAGCTTAGCTCCGCTGTTGCCGTCGCGCGCAGCGCGGCGGCAACGATTAATATACCAACTTTGTTTTTTCCGATGTTCGGGTAATATTGCTCGGTTTTTGAAAAAAATGCAAAGGGAAAAGGCTTAAATATCAGGCAAAATGAACTTTTGACACTTGGTCTTTTGTGTTCATATGCCGCTTAAGCCAAGTTGGTATATTATGGAAAATTTGTCCGACATCAGAAAAAAAAGACCTTCTTCCGGAATTTCAGGCCTTTCTTTTGGATAAGAAACTGGCGCAGGAAAGGAATGTCTTTTTTTACGCGTTGTGGGCCGGCAAATTTTTGATCCATTCCAATAAAAAGCAAATACCGCCCGATCAATATCAGGAAAACGCCGTCATTGAATTTATCGAAACTTTGAAATCAGACGCCAATATCTCTGACTGGCAAATCCGACAGGCCGGTGATGCAATCCGTTTGTATTATTTTCATTATCGCGGCTTCAAACCGGAAAATTTATCGGCAGGGAAATCCGCAGACTTTGCTCCGGAACTGCTTACAGAGGCAAAGCGGCTGATTCGGCTTAAACACTATTCTTACAGTACGGAAAAAACTTATCTGCAATGGATCAAAAGGTTTCTGGATTATGCCAAACAAACCGACAGAAAAGAAACCGTTATCGAACTTGGAACGGCTGACTGCAAAAGGTTTTTAAGTTATCTGGCGCTTCAGGAAAAAGTGTCCGCTTCAACGCAAAACCAGGCGTTCAATGCCATTCTTTTCTTTTTTCGTCATGTGCTTTGTAAGGATATGGGCAATCTGGCGGAAACCGTCCGCGCGAAACGCGGGCAGAAGTTACCTGTTGTCTTTTCGGTGGAAGAGGTCAAACGCTTGCTGTCCTGTTTGAACGGCAGGGATTTGATCATTGCCGGATTGCTGTATGGTTCGGGTCTGGCCTGATGGAGCTCGCCCGATTGAGAGTTAAAGATATAGATATGGATTTGCATACGCTGACCGTGCGCAGCGGAAAGGGCGATAAGGACAGAACGACTATTCTGCCCTCAACAGTAAAAGAACAATTAAAGAATCATTTAACCGAAGTGAAAAAGCTGCATGAAAATGATCTTGCCAGGGGCCATGGCGACGTTCATCTTCCTGATGCCCTGGGCAGAAAATATCCCAATGCCGACAAGGAGTGGGCATGGCAGTATGTTTTCCCGGCCGGCAATCTCTCCGTTGATCCTCGCTCCGGAAAAGTCCGGCGTCATCACATCAGCGCTACCGCGATCCAGGATGTTATCAAAAAGGCAATCAGCAAAGCCGGTATTCCCAAATTCGCCACGGTCCATACCCTTCGTCACAGTTTCGCGACGCATTTGTTGATGAACGGGGTTAATATTCGGGAAGTGCAGGAACTTCTGGGTCATAAAAATGTTGAAACAACGATGATATACACACACGTTTTGCGTGATATGTCTCATGCTCCAAAAAGTCCTTTGGATGATTTGCTCAGACCGGGCACGAGCAAAAACTGAAAGCAATGGCAGCAAAACACGACAGGCAATAAGTAATTAATATTTTGAAGTAATGGAGTAGGTTGATGCCCTCTGCCGATTAGAAACGAGGCCGGCAGGGCCTGCCCTGCACCTGCTTGCTCAACGATCAGATCAGTGCCGGGTGGGACTTGCCGGTTGGATTTTTCCCCCGTCCTGAACTTTCTTCTTCGGCACGAAGTCCTTGATTTTCCGGTTGAACTCGTAGAGTTCACTGAGTCTTTTCAAGACCTTGTCAATCTTTTTCATTTTCGAGCTTTTCGATATCCACCTGATCCTGCTTCGAGTTTCTCGCTCGCTTGAGTCGGATCAGGTCTTTCTTGGTGGCCAGCATGACCCTTCCCTCTTCCGATTCCGCTTCGAGAGCTTCCTGAATAATCTTTGCGACCTCCTCATCTTTCGCAACGAGAATATCGATAAGCAAGTCATCTTCCGGAGTGACAACCTTCAAAAAACGGTGAAGTTCAATGGCAACGTTGCGGAAAGTCCAAGGCGGGGCGGTGGCAAGATATCCGTCCTTTTCCAGAATACCCTTTACCTTTTCGAAATCACCGGCGGCGATAAGGAGGTCAATATCTTGGGTAAATCGCGGCTCCGTGTAAAATGCCATGGCCACCCCGCCAACCAGGGCATAGCTGACGCCTTGTTTTTCAAATTCTCCTACCAGTTTCTTGAATTCTTCGAATATGTTCATCAGAAATGTTCCGGACAAAGAGAACTTAAATCGTACGCGATGATGAAAAGCCGCCCCGCCGCTCTTTTGCAATTGAGTTATAAAGCGACAGCGACATGAAGACTAAAACGCGCCCTCATAATTGTCAACGATTATAATGATTTCGAATGTTCAAAAAGGTCTTGTGAAAACCGGAAAAACCTCTTATGAGGTTTGGTAGTTCTCTTGCGGAGGGATTGTCATGAAAATCATGGTTTTTGCGCCTCATCCGGATGACGAGGTGATCGGCTGCGGAGGGACCATTGCCGCCCACGTTCAGAAGGGCGATGAGGTGACTATCGTATATCTGACGTCCGGCGAGGCCGGTGGCCTTGCCGTTCCTTCCGATGAACTGCGGGACATCCGGGAAGGGGAGACCCGGCAGGGGGCGGAAATTCTAAGTGTTAAGGACATGATCTTTCTTCGTTTCCCCGACGGCTATCTTGACTTTTCCCCGGAATGCATCCGCACCCTGGTCAGACTTATCCGGGAGCAGAAACCCGATGTGGTTTACCTGCCCCATGCCCAGGAGGGACCCCGGGACCACCGGGTGACCCACGAACTTGTTCTGGATGCCGTACGCCGGGCTGCCGGTCCCTGGTTCCAGGACTGCGGCGGGGAACCCTGGCCGGTCAAACATGTTCTGGCCTACGAGGTCTGGACGCCCATTGGCTCACCGACATATTATAATGAGGTGACTTCCTGGATCGATTTGAAGACAGCGGCCCTGCGCTGTCATGCCTCCCAAGTCTCGACCGTGGCCTACGACGAGGCGGTCAAGGGCCTGAACCGGTATCGCGCCATCCTCTCCGGAATGGGTGAATATTGTGAGGCGTTTCAGGTGATTATAGGAAATCCGCTGGGCAGAGATTGATCAGGTTTCTCGTCTATGACAATTTAAGGTTCATCAATGCGTCAGGCATAGCCCGCCCTGCCTTTCAACTCCCCCCGATGATAGCAATACGATGCGTCTTAAAACTATTTTCCCCCTGCGGTCAGAAATGACAAAGGACAAACCCTTAAAAATTACAGGGTTTACAGATCACCTCCCGGACTTTCAGATCAAAAAAACGATAACTGTTGGTGGGTTGTAAAACCAGCGCGGTATCACACCCTTCGGCGGTTCCGCCGATGGCAATTACGTCCTGATCCGTCCGAACCAGGCCGGCATCGGCGGCCATCAGGGCGATTTCGACGGCCACCTTCGTTCCCTGGCCGAAGGTGCGCAGGGTAAAGGCCATGATTTCGTCCACCTGGTAGGTGTTGAGTTTGTTCCGGACCGCTCGCCCGACCCCGCCGAAGGCATGCTGTCCCGTGAAGATGGGTATGCCTCTTTCCGTCAGAGCCCGGCGGTTTTCTTCCGTCAGTTCCTGGGTGTTCGGCGCAGCGAAACCCGCCACATGGGTGACGGCTATGATGCGAACATCTGAAGGAAAGATTTCCCGCGCCAAAAGAGCCGTCTTGCCGCTGCAGGTGGCAACCAGAACCAGGCCGATTTGTCTTTCCGCTGCGCGTTTTGCCGCTGCTTCCAGAACCGCCCGGGTGTGAGCCGGGCCGGGCGATGATAAATAAGTTGCCGTTGTTATGGTTGTTTCCGGGGCCATGGTCATCGCCTCCTTCATTAAAACATTAGAACAGATTGGTCTGCCGGTCGTCTTCCTTTTTTTGCGTTGGGTCAACAGGAGACGTTGTTTCGTCTTTCCGGGTCGATTTTGTCTTTTCCACGACGACAAGAAAGGTGGCCGTGCAGCGCAGGACCGGCCGGCCTTGATCGTCTTTTATAAGGCAGTCACCGATGATGATGGATCTCCCCTTTTTGAAAACGTTCGCTTCGGCGATCAGGTCACCTGTCGTGACCGGAGCCAGAAAGTTACTCTTCAGCTCCACGGTCGTCAGTCCTTCCTTTTCCTTCAGCACCGACATGATGGCATGGGCGATCGTTTCGTCGGCCAGGGCAACCATAAGCCCTCCCTGGACGAGCCCCGCCCCTTGAAGATATTCAGGTTTGACGGTCATGCGGAACCGGGCGAACCCCTCCGTGATTTCCTCCTGACGGATACCCAGAAAAGCGAGGAAGGGGTTGAGCGTGGTATCGCCTTCCTTAAGCCGTCTGAGGTATGTTGCATAATCGAACATAAATCGAATGGAACCTCCCGATCCTTCTTTGAATGGGGTTGGGACAAAGACGTCCCGGTGACCATGGATATAAATAGGAAAGAGGCTTCTGTCAAGGGAAGTATCAAGGACCAGTTGCGGGATAAAATCCGGTTGACAAAAATGAATTATGATATAGTTTACGCCGAAGCAAAGACTGGTTTGAAGGAGGACGAGATGCTGGAAGTTACGGATAATGCAATCAGTTTTCTCTCCGAGATGATGGAGCAGATGGGGAGCGGGCAGAAGATCCGCCTGGCCATGATGGAAACCTGAGGCGGAAACGGATTGGGATTGGTTCTGGATGAACCTCAAGAAAACGATGCAGTGTTTGAAAAACAGGGGATCATTTTTTTAGTAACTCGGGAGCTTTACGAACAAGCGAAACCCATCGGGATTGATTTCGCAGGCACCGGCCCCGGAGGCGGTTTCAAAATTACGTCCGGCTTGAAGCAGGAAGGATCCTGTTGTTGCTGATCTCATGATGCGGCTGATCCTGTCTTTAAACGGGAACTCCATAGGAATTTCTTATTCAGTTATCAGGGATCGGAACATTAAGCGTTGATAGATAATACGATTGTGATTGGTGTTTCATGCGGCCATGAATGGAGGGCTATATGCTGACGGTAACGGATAAGGCCATTGATTTTCTGATGAATCTCATGCAGCAGATGGAGGTGCAAAAGAAGGTTCGCATAACGCTTGACGATGCGGCCGGCGCTAATGCTTTGGGGTTGGTTCTGGATGAAGCGGCCGGCGATGGTGACGCCGTATTCACGATTCACGGTATTACTTTCCTGATGGATCAGGACCTATATGAAAAAGCGAAGCCGATTGATATTGATTTCATCGAATATACTCCCGGCGCCGGTTTTAAGATTACGTCGGGTTTGTAGGACGAGCCTGAAACGGGGGAGCACGTTGTAACTCTCTGTACTTGTGCAATAATCCATGGATGATTATTCCAACACCGATGCGACATTAGAACGAGCCGAAGCACTGGTACGGGAGGGCCGCTATGAAGAGGCCATTGTCCTGTACCGGGAACTGGTCAGGTCACACCCGGGAGAAGACTCCTATCTTCTCGCTCTGGCTTGGGTCTGCCATGACGGCGGCTATTCGGCTGAGGCATTAAAATGTTTTCGTGAACTTTTCGAGCGGGAACTGAGCAGCAGAGTTTTCAGCGGGTTTGCCTTTGATGAACTGGTTCGGATTTATAAGGAAAAGGGTGATTGGGCACGGCTGGTCGATGTTTGTGAGCGAGCCGTCAAGGCTCAAGGGGATGATTTTGCGCTCTTGGGGGATCTGGGAGATGCCTATCAGCGGACCGGAAGGTATGCCGATGCCATCGGAATCTTTCAGAAAATGATCGACATGGAGCCAGATGCGTCTGCCGTCTACTGTTCTTTGGGTAACGCCTGCGTGGCGGCGGGGGCATTGCATCAGGCCCGGGACGCGTACGCAAGAGCCGTGGCAATCGAGCCGGAAAAGCGGGAGGTTTTCCTCTGCCGGTTATCGGATGTTCTTTTGAAGGCCGGGCATGCCGCTTCGGCGGAAGCGCTCCTGCGGGAATGTCTGGAAGGGAATCGGAATCCCCTTTTGCGCCTTGATCTGGCGGATCTGCTGATTTCCATGGGGCGTGTCGGCGATGCCGAGCAGATGTTGAACGAGGCGGTCGAGCTCAATCCGCCATCAGAGGGAATTTTTTGTAATCGTTTGGGCAACAGTCTGGCCCGAGCGGGCCATCACGAAACGGCGATTGCTTATTTCAAACGAGCCATCGAGTCCGACCCAAGGAATCCCTTTTATTTTATGCATTTATCCGCATCCTGCACAGCAATAGGACGGGAGGACATTGCGGCGGCCATGTTTAGGGGAAACGATTTACCTTAATCCTGCCTTTAAATTCTCCCTGATGATTTCATAATTTCCGTGAATGTGTAGTAGAAACCCTCGTTTTCCGCCATACCGTTGGTGATAAGGGTGATGAAGTCTTTGATATTTTGGGTGTTGATAATCATGTTGACACTGTGATTTAAGGCGGTCATTTTATCCAGCGTACGGAAACGGTTGCTGAGCATGAGCACAAACATTCGCCGGCGGATTGACATGGGTAAGATTGCCAGATAGCGGAGCAGGTCATTGCTGTCGGGATTGGTCGTATCGAAATTCTCATCGATCACCAGGAGGGTGTACAGGTGAAAACGCATCTTTTTCACGGCATCTTTGGCGGTCTTGACTTCTGTGATATAAAAATCACGGGCTGTCAGGTCAGCGGTGATTTTTTCACGGATTGGATCATCCGTCACGCAGATCAGAGCCGTTTCGGTGTCCGTACCGATAAAATCGAAAGGTTTATCCGCATCATCATAGTCGTACCAGAGTAATTCGCTCAGAAGGTCTTTATTCTCTTCCATTTTTATTGCCATCCCTTCGGTTTTCCGTATTGACTGTCTACCTGCAGCTTCTCCAGCGAGGTGGTTTTTTCGCCCTTGCCGCTCTTGACGGAATCAATGCCGCGACCGACAACGGAGCGGTTTGACGCATAGGCTTTCGCCGTTTCTTCCGTGACAAGACCGTCCTTGTATAAATTGACGATGAACGCATCAAAGGTGATCATGCCGAACGCTTTGCCGGTCTCCATAATGTCATAGAACGTTTTCCCCTCCGATTCACCGTTGAGGATCACATCTTTCACGCGCAGGCTCGTGCTCAAAGCCTCAAACGCGGCCACCCGCCCGCCGCCGACTTTCGGCAGGAGCCTTTGGCAGACGATCCACCGCAGGGTATCAGCCAGACGGACGCGGACCTGGTTTTCCTCCTCCGTGGAAAACATGCCGAGAATGCGGCTGATGGTTGTTCCCACATCGACAGTATGCAGGGTCGTTAAAACAAGATGTCCCGTTTCGGCAGCCGAAAGACCGATCTCAACCGTTTCCCGGTCCCGCATTTCACCGACGAGAATCACTTTCGGAGCCTGACGCAAGGCAGCCCGCAGACCATTGGCAAAGGTGTCGAAATCCGTTCCCAATTCCCGCTGGTTGAAGGTGGACATCCGGTGTGGGTGGGAGAATTCGACGGGGTCTTCCAGCGTAACGATATGGACGGACTGACTGTTGTTGATCTCATTCAGAACGGCGGCCAAGGAAGTGGATTTTCCGCTGCCGGTGGCCCCGGTAACCAGTATGATGCCGTTCTTTTCCTTGGCTATTCTGTCGAAAGCTTCGGGCAGATTAAAATCTTTGATGGTGGGGATGCGAGATTCCATTTTTCTCATGACAATGGAGTAATTTCCCCGCTGTGAAAAAATGTTCACTCTGAAGCGTGCTTTGCCGGGCAGTTCGTAAGATAAATCGCATGAGCCATGATTCAGCAGGTGATCGGTCAGTCGACGATCATGACCGATCAGGTTCAGAGCAAACACTTCCGTCTGAAACGGTGTCAATTTGGTGAACGGTGGATCGGTTTCCACGGGCAGGAGCTGACCTGAGCTTTCCACCTGCGGAGGCTTGTCAACCGTGATGTTCAAGTCCGAAATATTGTCATGGGAATCGAGCATCTGAGTAAATAGATAATCCATTTCCTGCTTTCTCATCTTGACACCTCACCTTGATCGGGGCATGCCCGCATTTTAACTATGACAAACTTTACAGATCGATATGATGTCCCTCCGTGGCGTTCGGAAAGAGCGTCCGCTTAGGCTTCCGTGAAGTCTGTCGGCGGATTTTTCAGGAATGGCCGGAAACGGCCCTTATCGTTTGCTTTCGTATAGGCCTCGTCGGCGCTGATCCAGCCCTTGTCGAGAAGATCCTGGATGGCATCATCCAAAAGCTGCATGCCGTATTTTTTCCCTGTCTGCATCATAGAAGGAATCTGGAAGGTTTTCGATTCCCGGATGAGATTGCGCACCGCTGCATTGGCAATCATGATTTCCAGGGCTACGCAGCGAGCCTTCCTGTCGATCCGTCTGAAAAGAACCTGGGAAATGACGGCGCGAATACCGTCGGCAAGGGTGGAACGGATCTGTAACTGTTCCCCTGCAGGGAAAACTTCGATGATGCGGTCAACTGTCCGGGCGGCATTGGTGGTGTGCAGGGTGGCGAAAACGAGATGTCCCGTTGAGGCGGCCTCAACGGCCAGAGAGATCGTCTCCAGATCACGCATTTCACCGACCAGAATGATGTCGGGATCTTCACGCAGTGCCCCCCGGAGAGCCGACGAGAAGGTTCGCGTGTGAATGCCCACTTCACGCTGGTTGACGATGCAGTTCTCGCTCTGGTGAACAAATTCAATGGGATCTTCAATGGTGATGATATGATCCTTGCGCAGCCGGTTGGCTTCATGGATAATGGCGGCCAGGGTGGTCGATTTGCCGCATCCCGTGGGTCCGGTGACGAGAACAAGGCCCCGGGGCAGCGTGGCCAGTTTCGCAATGACGGGCGGAAGTCCCAGGTCGGCGCAGGTGGATATTTTACTGGGAATTTCTCTGAACACGGCTGCGACGCCGTTTTGTTGCATGAAAAAGTTACCCCGGTAACGCGCCAGGTTCGGAATCTGATAGGCAAAATCTACATCGCCCGTTTCCTCGAACTGCTTGATTTTATGTTCCGGCGTGATTTCGTAGAGCATGGCCCGGAGTTCATCATTGGTCAGGATGTCGTATTTGACACGCTCCATGTCGCCCCTGATGCGCACAGCCGGCTGCTGGCCGGCGACAAGATGAAGGTCGGATGCACCCTGTTCGTTCATCAGCTGAAAAAAAGCATCAATCTTTGCCATGAAACTCTCCTTTTGGGGTCTATATTTGTGATCTAAGGTCGTTTTAGAAGAGAGCTCGAGGGTTTTCCCCCAGTGCGCCGTTAGCGGAGGAAGTATAGGAAAAGATGCCGCTTGTGTCAAGTCGGGATTGCGGCGGCAATTGCCTCACATTAAAAGTAACCGGAGAGGGGTTGCAGGAAGGCGTCAAGCAAGGCAATGGCCTGAACAGGGTATTTTTTTATGCCCGTCCGTTATGGGATGCCTGTGAAATATTCACCGATCAGACAAGAGCGGAGAAAAAGTTATCCGGGGACATATTGTCGATTTCATGCCTTGAAACCTCGGTCCTGAACCGATCTTGACATGGAATGGGACGTCTGCCCCCGGGTTTCTCAGAGTTGTTTATCTGCGGCAGGTTTCCGGCCTGATCAGGAGAATGGGCGCATGGGCGTCATGAAGCACCCGGAGCGCGACGCTGCCGAACATAACCTGCTTCAAGCCTGTGTATCCCTGGGTTGCCATGATAATCAGGTCAATATCCTGATTTTTGGCATAATCGATTATCGTTTCGGCAATCCTTCCCTCCAGTACCACCGATCGAGCCGAGATCCCTTCTGCAGAGAGGCCTTCTTCCGCTTTGGCCAGGTAGTCCTGTGCTGCATTGAAGTTGGCGTTTTTCAAGGCCACGAAATCAAAACCCTCGATCACCCACTCGGAAGGGATTTCCACCACATTGATCAGGATGACTTCTCCCACCAGGCCGCCTTCTGCCAGATTCCTGACTTGAGGCAGAACACACTCGGCCAATGGAGAACCATCAAGGGGAATCAGGATTTTCTTA
>CAYOYJ010000088.1:0-10652 GCA_964408155.1 uncultured Syntrophales bacterium | reverse complement strand
GCTGAGACCGTTTTTCCATAAACGGCGATGTTCTTATCACGGATGACCGGCTCCTCCCCTGTGGCGGCTTCTTGCATCTGTGCAATCACTTGTCGGGTGAACTGCTTGGCCTCCTCCACATCGGGCTGATCGAAGGGATTGACCGCCAGAAGATGACCGGCGACGGCCGTCGCCACCTCCCAGACGTAGAGCAACGCTCCAAGGTCATGCAGGTCATCGAGAATCATCTCTGCGACGGGGTGACCCGCGTTCTTCAAGACCGCAAAACCGGGATCCGCCTCATCCTTATCGTTAAGCGCAACCCGCACAAAGAAGCGGTCCGGACCGTACACCGCAGGAGATCCAAAAGGTTCCCCGACGACGGGAAGGATTCCCTTTCCTTCCTTGCCCGTGCTTTCGGCAATTAACTGTTCGACCCAGTCACCGAAGGACGAAAGGGGCCAGGAAAGCCCATAAGTCACCTTATTTCGCCCGGCTTCTGCCCCCCCCCCCAGCATGGCCCCCAGTTGCACTCCCAGTCGGACGGCGTCGGCATGGCCATCGGCCGTCCTTTTCAGCAGCGCCTTGACATCCAAACCGATCAGGGCAGCCGGCACCAGGCCGAACACCGACAAGGCGGAATAGCGGCCGCCGATATCGGGATCGCCGTAGAAGATATGGCGGAATTGATAAGTCATGGCTGTTTCGGCAAGCTTGCTTCCCGGATCCGTAATTGCCACAAAGTGGCGTCCCACTTCACTTTCCCCCAGATTTTCTGCCGTAAGCCGGAAAAAATATTTCATAGCCGACAGGGTCTCGACGGTACCGCCGGATTTGGTGGACACGATAAAGAGGGTTTTTTCATATTCCATGCTTTCCGCCAGGGCGGCCATCACGGCGGGAGCGGTCGTGTCGCAGACGGACAAATCCAGATAGCCATCCCGAACCCCGCAGATTTTACGGAAAATTTCGGGCGCGAGGCTCGATCCTCCCATCCCCAACAGGATGGCCCGGTTATAGCCGTCGGCACGGGTCCGGGAGATAAAATCCGCCACTTCCGGCCATTGATCCTTAAAATCCTCAAAGCTGTTCAGCCACCCCAGCCGGTTTGTGATCTCCTCCGGCGAGGTTTTCCAGACCGTATGGTCCTTAGCCCAGATCCGCTCAATTATTCTTTGTTTCTGCAGCCTCTGCAACATCCGTTCGACAACCGGCGCAACAGCACCCAAGAAAACCGAGGAAAGATGCACTGACATACGATCACCTCCATGGCGGATTTGTCTTGTCTCTGTACCGTTCGCCATCGATAGTAAAGAAACCCCTCCATAATTGCAAGGATTGCCTCGTTCCATGAATAAAACAGTTTCCCAGATCCACCCAAACCTGATGTGCGAGTTAAAAACACCTCCCCGCCCTGACAATTCGATTGACTTACATGCAGACGTTTTTTATATTATTCCCACTTGAAGAAACCATCAACACAGGTCAGACCTGTGATGGGCAGATCTTTTAATCGGGTGTTCAGGCTTTGGTTCCGGGAAATGCTTTCGTATGAAGCATTCCGATCAAACCACAAGCATTTTATCATTTTATTGCGCGGTTAGGAGAATCAGCATGAGCGCATTACGTGTGGGTGTGGTAGGGATCGGACATCTTGGAAACTATCATCTGCAGAAATACCGAAAAATCGGGCATATAGAAGTCGTCGGTGTTGCTGACTGTGACCTCTCTCGGGCGGAAAAAGCAGCCGGAACATTCAACTGCAGCGCCTACAGCGATCACCGCAGACTTGTAGAAAATGTGAATGCCGTCAGCATCACTGTTCCCGCACGTGACCATCACACCGTGGCCAGGGATTTCCTGATTGCGGGCAAAGATGTTCTAATCGAAAAACCCTTCACGGCCACGCTTTCTGAAGCGGACGAGCTTATTCGTCTGGCGGCGGAAAAAAATCTGATTCTTCAGGTGGGATTTATCGAGCGGTTCAATCCGGCGATTGTGGCTCTGGACAAGGTCATTCGCCAACCCATGTTCATCGAATCGCACCGCCTGCATCCCTTTATCGAACGCGGCACGGACGTAGACGTGGTTCTGGACCTGATGATCCACGATCTTGATCTCATCCTTCATTATGTCCCTTCCCCTATTAAGAATGTCGAAGCGGTGGGAGTCCACGTCCTCTCGGACAAGGTGGATATCGCCAATGTGCGTCTGACCTTCGACAACGGCTGCGTGGCCAATGTCACGGCCAGTCGCGTCACCCTCAAGCATATGCAGAAACTTCGTTTTTTCGGTGTAGAGGGTTATCACTCCGTTGACTTCAGCAAGCGGGAACTTGTTTCGGTCAAGCGGCAGGAAAAGGAAGGGGGGAAAATCGAAATCGGCCTCAATGCGGTGCAGGTTGCGCAATATGACCCGCTGGAGGAAGAAATTCGTGCCTTTGTCGACAGCGTTACACGGAGGACCGAACCCCGCGTCTCCGGTGCTGAAGCCAGAAAATCCCTGGAACTGGCGCTTCTGATCAACGAAAAAATGAAAACCGGGAGGGATGTGGCATGATGATCCCCATGGTTGATCTCAGAAGGCAATATCTCCAACTTAAATCGGAAATCGACGCCGCAGTCCTGGAGGTCCTGGATAAGACCCAGTTCATCTTGGGCCCCAATGTTTCCGCATTGGAAGCCGAGGTCGCTGATTATCACGATGTCCGTCATGCGGTCGGCGTGGCCAGCGGAACGGATGCCCTGCTTCTTACCCTGCGGGCTTTGGGGATTGAAGCCGGGGACGAGGTCATCACCACGCCTTTCACTTTTATCGCTACAGCGGAAGTGCTGGGACTACTGGGGGCAACGCCTGTTTTTGTGGATATCGATCCGCAAACCTTTAATATCAACGCTGCACTGATTGAACAAGCCATTACGGAAAAGACAACAGCAGTCATCCCCGTACATTTATTCGGGCAGCCCTGTGACATGGATCCCATTATTACGGTCGCCAGAGAAGCCGGCTTGAAGGTGATCGAGGACTGCGCCCAGGCATTTGGTGCACTTTATAAGGGAAAAACTGTAGGCACTTTCGGCGACGCCGGATGTTTCAGCTTCTTCCCCAGCAAAAATCTGGCCTGCTACGGCGACGGAGGCATGGTCCTCACCGATGACACCGAACTTGACGCCCGCCTGCGGGTGCTGCGTAATCATGGAAGCGCCGTCCGGTATCATCATGGCACCTTGGGTTACAACAGTCGCCTGGATGAGCTTCAAGCGGCGATTTTACGCGTAAAGCTTCAATATATTGACAGATTTAACGAGGGACGGCGGAATGCGGCCCGGCTTTACCAGCAATACATCCGCCGTACCGATGTAACACTCCCACAGGAAGTCCCGCGGTGCCGTCATGTCTATCACCAGTACACGCTGTTATCAAAAAAGCGTGATGATTTTCAGATCACACTGACCCAGGCGGGTATCGCCAGCGCAATATATTACCCCGTCCCTCTTCACCGTCAGGAGGTATTTCGCGGCATGCCCCATCAATCCCTGCCGGTGACGGAAGATCTGGCGGCGCGGGTTCTTTCCCTGCCCATTTTTCCAGAAATCACCGAAGAGGAAATTCGACGGATCTGCGATGTCATCAATGATTGTGCCTAAAGGAAAAACCCGTCGCGCTGTTTTTATCGTTGCCGGCGAAGCCTCCGGTGATCTGCACGGAGCCGGTCTTGTCCGCGAAATGAAAAAGCTTGATCCTACCCTTACATTCTCCGGCATAGGAGGGAAAAGACTGGAAGCAGCAGGGGTGCGCCTGGTGGCCCGGTCTGCCGACATGGCCGTCGTCGGCATCACGGAGGTTTTTACAAAAATTCGCTTTATTCTCGGGATTTTTTTCCGGATTCGCAAGATACTGCGGGAAGAAAAACCGGGCCTTCTGGTTCTGATCGACTATCCCGATTTCAATCTTCGCTTGGCTGCTGTTGCGAAGAGAGCCGGCGTCCCTGTTTTCTACTACATCAGTCCCCAGATTTGGGCCTGGAGAAAAGGCCGGGTTAAGCAGATTCGTCGCGTCGTGGACCGTATGGCGGTTATTCTGCCCTTTGAAAAGGCTTTCTATGCAGAACGGGATTTTCATGCCGATTTCGTCGGACACCCCCTGCTCGATGTCGCGAAGCGGAGCCGATCCCGGGAGAAGGCGCTGGTTGATTTCGGCCTTCTCGAAAAACATCCGATTGTGGCCCTGCTGCCCGGAAGCCGTGAAAAGGAGGTCAAGAGCCTTTTGCCGGTCATGCTCGGTGCCTCGGTCCTGCTGAAAGAAAACTATCCGGATGCGCAGTTCATTCTTCCCTTGGCCGAGACCGTCGATTCACACATGGCGGAACAAATCCTCCGAGTATCTCCCCTGTCCGTAAAGATCATTTCGGGGCAGACCTATGACGCCGTCGGTCTCGCCGACGTCGCTCTCGTAACCTCCGGAACGGCCACCCTGGAAACGGCGCTCCTGGAAATACCGATGGTCATTGTCTATCGTATTTCGGCCCTGACGGCCGCCATCGGGAAACGGTTGATCCGGCTGAAGCACATTGGTTTGGTGAATATTATCGCCGACGAGGCCGTTGTCCCGGAACTGATCCAGGAAAAAGCCACTTCTGCTTGTCTTGCCCGGGAGGCACTGAAAATTCTTGCGGACGGCGACCTTCGTCAGGCCATTCACGAAGGACTCACCAAAATGAGGCATCGGCTGGGAGAACGGGGCGCCTCACTTCGGGCAGCACGAATTGCTTTGCAAGTCATGGAGAAGCATCGATTTTAACCGCGGACATGTCGGTATCACGCAGACATGATAATCATATCGATTCGTCCTCACATATTAATTCTCAGATCATCCTGATTCGATCGATGCTTGGATTTGTTTTTCGATTAAACAATCAACTCATAAAAGGCGGGAAAGCGGTTTACACGAAAATCCAAGCCACAAACATCATGATCGGTGGCGATCGAGAATCAATCCCTTCACAAATGAACGAAATCAGAGGGACGACAAAGAGCCTCTGATTTCGTTCTCCTGACCGGGATCATGCACTGCCGACCAGCAAAAAAATCCCCCATACGTAGGGAACCATGCACCGCGCCCGGGGGGAACGTTAGGCACATCGGCACCGCCAGCATATGGGGGATAATTAAACGTATCTACTAATATCCATGAAACCATTCCCCATGTACTCGGGACCAGACACCACACCCGGGGGGACCGCTTGACACCGAAGTCCGCGCGTACACGAGGAAATACAAAAATTCACCATCAAAAAAGGTCTGTCCCCATGCGTATCCGGTAACCGAAAACCGCGCCCGGGGGGAACGCATGGCCATCGGCGCCAAAAACGCATGGGAAAAAACCAGAAATCTTTCCATTAAGCGAAAGAAATTCTCCCCCATGCGGAACAGATGACTGATACACCACGCCCGGGGGGAACGTTAGGTGCGCCAGCATGCCAATCGCATGGAAGAGATAATCTAAAGAGAAAGCCCAAATCTTAGAGCACGCATAAAACGACCCCTTTACAAGCGCTCCCACGTTGTCTTTCGCCCTTGGACCGTCGCTTTTTTATGACAAAGAACCTGACCTATATGGCGGCGGCGACTTTCTTTTTTGAAAGATGCTCCAGAATTTCCTTCAGTTGACCGGTCTCAAACGGCTTGATCATATAAAAAAGAATATCCTGCTGCCGGACAATACTTTCCAATTCACGCGTGTTGTAACCCGTCATGGTAATCACATCAATATTGGGCAGATGCCTCCTGATGATCGGGATCAAATCGTACCCTTTGACATCGGGAAGAAAAATATCCATCAGGACCAGATCATACACCGTATCCCGAAGCAACGCCAAGGCATCCCGACCCGACACTGCCGTTGAACAATCATGTCCCCACAGCTCAAGATATCTCTTCAGCAGATTCAAGAAGGACACTTCATCGTCAACAATCAGAATCTTCATATACCGCCATCATTTATGGGAAAGATGACTTCTACCACAACTTTCAGTGGAAGATCAAAATACATGCCACAAAGCATGAATATTTTAACCTAATGATTTATTGGGATATTTAATATCATTGGCCTAACAGGGAGGGAAATAGATGAAGCCAACTATGAGACATAAATGACCCATAACTGCTTTTTTATTCAATTTTTTCTGTGATATCAGAATTTTATAATCTGTGTCATATATGACTCATTATGTTACTTTTCTAACCCATACTGTTTCATCTTGCGAAACAGGGTCTTGCGTGAAACACCTAAAAGCTGGGCGGTTTTACTTTTTTTCCATTTTTGATTCTTCAGGGTTTCGGCAATAAATTGTTTTTCAAAGGCTTCCAGCACGGTCCCCAGAGATCCCTCCTTATAACTTTGCAGGGACAAAGCGGGGGGTTCTGGCGGCGTCTCCGGTGGATAGGTCGCGGAAAGAAAATCCAGTTTCTTGTCTGTCAGGTAGCGCTGAATGGCATTCTGAAGCTCTCGCACATTACCCGGCCAGTCGTAGCCGAAGAGGATTTCCATAACTTTCTCCGGCAGACGAAGATGCCCTTCCTCCCGCCGGTATAAGGCGATAAAATGTTCCACCAAGAGGGGGATATCCTCTTTGCGTTCCCGCAACGGCGGAAGCGTAATGGGAAGCACATGGATGCGATAGAAGAAATCAGGGCGGATTGCCTTCCGATTGACCTGTTCCATGAGATCCCGATTTGTCGCAGCGATAATCCTGATGTCCGATTGTTTTATTTTGACGCTCCCCACTGGGGTGTATCCCCCACCTTCAATCGCCCGCAGCAGCTTAACCTGAATATTCAGGCCCAGTTCACCCACCTCATCCAGGAATAAGGTGCCCCGGTTGGCAAGATCCAAATATCCGTGCTTATCGATGTAAGCTCCTGTAAAAGCGCCTTTGCGATGTCCGAAGAACTCACTTTCCATAAGCGACTCCGGGATGGCGCCGCAATGGACGGTGACGAATTCATTGCCCCGGCGCTCGCTCATATCGTGAATTTCCTTGGCCACGAGCTCCTTGCCCGTGCCCGATTCGCCGTAAACAATGACATTGGCTCGAGACCCGGCGGCGCTGATGATCTGCTCATAGACTTTCTGCATCACCCCGCTTTTCCCGATGAGTCGGCCAAAACGATAACGTTCCGGAATGGACGCCTTCAATTTGATATTTTCAAGGCTCAGACGTTCCTTTTCCTGTTCCAGGGAAACTTCCTTAAGCTTGGTATCCGTAATATCCCACAGGGTGACCAGAGTCGCTTCGCCTTTCTCCCAGGGAATTCGAGTATAATGACCTTCCACCCAGATACTGAGGGTATCTTTTTTCAGACAGAGACTCTGAAAATCCCGCTCCTGATCCGCGACGTCTCGTGTTTCACCCAGGATACTGTCAACACGGTCTTGATGCGCTTCATGCACCAGTTCCCGAAAGGTTCGATCCAGGAGTTCTTCCTCATGGTCGTATCCGAACATCGACAGAAAGGATCGGTTGATCAGGATAAACCGACCTTCTTTCAAAAGGCACATTCCATCGGCGACATACTCGCAGAGAGTCCGATAACGGCTCTCCTCTGCCGCCAGCAAATCGTTGATCGGGACGCGGTGCGTCATGTCCTGAATGATTTCAACCGCCCCCACTATACCTCCTGATTCATCATAAATGGGCCCGGCGATCAGATAAAGCAGACGCCGTTCCCTCTTTGAATTCAGAAAATAACCTGCAACCTCCCAAGCACCGGGTAGGAGTTTCGAGGGCATCAACTTCTGTTTCGCATAGAGAAGGGCAATTTCCTCTGTTCGACGATCCATAACCAGATCCGCCAAAATGGGCCTTTTATCGCGGTAAAATGCTTCCCAGTGCCGGTCCGTCCCGATCATGTCCGCAGCTTTGCGTCCCGTCAGAATTTCAGCCGCTCGGTTCCAGTGCGTTACCTTGTGATCCAAATCGATGGCAATTTCCGCAACAGGTATATTTTCCAAAATGTTGTTCATGTTATCACGCCGGGCCTCCCTGCATATTCAAAGTTGTGAGCGTCCCCTGAGAGATGTCTTCTCCGGCTGGAGGTGATATGAATGTAACAGGCCGCGTCATCCGCAAATCATTCAGATCAAAATGGGTGTTCATGATTATAGCAGTCACAACCCGACTGAAACAGCTTCTTAAACTGCTGACAGTCCACAACCGGCGGATGGATCCGGGATGGATCGGCAAAGAACTCGATGACCAGATTGGTCAGTTCTTTCGGATCGACATTTTCCTCACCCCTTCCGCCACGACCATATTCTGTGCGGAATAAAAGGAGCGGACCCTTGGATCACCGAATTCCAAGGCATCGGTCTTGTCGAACACAGACAGTTCCAAGGCAATACTCAGGTTACGCCCCGGATCGATCGGAAAAGCGTCGTCATGGATGACTGTGACCATTTCATCTTCCCGGAAGGTCTCATCATGATCGTGGCTGTTGGCAATCGCCGATTTTCTCGATCCCCCTGTGGCCGGCTACCATCGCCGTTTGAAACCAGGATTTCCGCTCCGGGCGGAAGGCCGAAATGTTCCGGCTTGTACATATGTCCGACGCCATGAAGGCTTCCGGCTGCTTGGTCGCAGGATAGCAGATTTCCGCCATGGAAGCTTTCCGCACGGAATTCGCATAAAACGCACTTCCAATCATCGCCGCCCAGGGTGATTCCGGAACTTTTCTGATTGTGGCCATCGCATCATCCTCCTTACCTCATCGCATGCTGCGGGTGACTCTGCTTTATTCGTGTATCCGCGCGCATTTTGTGCCATTTCTTACCCATTTTACGATTTAAAAAGGATGTTTTCCACCGTGATTTGGAGTTCAACGATTTTAAAGCGTGTTTGTTCGGGAAAATCAGAGGCTTTCAGGTTTTAGATCATTGTCGACAAGTGAAAAACCAGGGCTCCCATTAAGGCAGCGGCAGGAATCGTCAAAATCCACACGACGATGATACTGCGGGCGATGCCCCATCTTACACCGGACAGACGCTTGGAGGAACCGGCCCCCACAATGGTGGACGCATAGACATGGGTGGTACTGATGGGTGCCCCCGTCAGGGAAAAGCACAGGGTTACAACAGCGGAAGACAGACCGGACACAAAACCGTGCAGGGATTGCAGTTCAAACACTTTATAACGGCGTTTACGGATGATCCGCAGTCCGCCGTAGATGGTCCCCAGGGCCATTGCCAATGCACAGATCACCCGGACCCAAAGCGTTACCTCCCCAAGGGAGATCCGGTGAAAGGAAAACAGCGCCAAAGTGATTACGCCCGCTGCCTTCTGGGCGTCGTTCATCCCGTGACTCAGGGCCATAAACGCCGAGGAAAAAAGCTGCAGCCTCTGGAAAAGATAATCGCCGACCCGCGGGTGCATCGGGAGGGTTAATCTGACCAAGACCGCCGTCAGAAGAAAGCTCAAGACAAGCCCTCCGACGGGAGTAATGATGATCGGCAGGAGCACCTTGCGGCAGATCGTCCCGTATTGAAGCGCCTGCCAGCCGCCGGCGGCCACAGCGGCGCCGCAGAGTCCGCCGATCAAACCATGGAACGACGATGAAGGAAGATTGAAAAAGCGGGTAACGCCGTGCCAAAGAATGGCACCGGTGAGGGCGGATAAGGCCAGCGTCTGGCAGTCGGCAATCACATGGATGTGAATCAGGCCCTTGGCAACCGTCAGAGCAACAGCCGTACCCAGAAGCGCCCCCAGCAGATTCATGACCGCACAGATCAGAACAGCCATCCTGGGAGAAACGATCCGCTCGGAAACAAGAGTGGCAATCGCGTTGCCACTGTCGCGGGCGCCGTTTGTAAAGGCATATAACAGAGAAAGGAACAGCGTCAGAATCAGGATCAGGGGTAAATCAGACATATTTCAGCATGATCCCCTCGATGACGTGAATCAGATTCTCGAGACGACCGCTTGTCTCCTCCATACGGTCGTAGATCTGCGTCCACTGCATGATGGCCAGGAGATCCTCCTGACCGGGATTCTTCTTTAGGTATGTCTCCTTGAGAGCAACCAGCAGGAGCTGGTCAAATTCCGTTTTTATTTTTGTCGCCGCTTTCATTTCATCGTCGGCTTCGCTCTTCATCTTAAGACAATTCAACATCTTACCCGTCTCATCGGTCAAGCTGCGAATGTCGGTTAAAAGCTTCTGTGCACTATCCGGCACACTCGGAAAATCAAACAACGCCATGCGGGCGGAGACGGAACGCATGGTGTTGAGCACCTCTTCCTGGGCCAGGTTTAATTCACGAATATCGTTTCGGTCGATAGAGGTGATAAATGTCAGAGATAGTTTCCGGTTGATGGCCCGGTAGATGAAATTGCCTTCCTTTTCAATCTCATCGATCTCGGCGCACTTCTGAGATCCGTCCTCGACACAGGAGAAAATTTCCTGCAAAAGTGCCACCGCCTCGACGATCTTGCGATTCTGCTCGGTAAAAAGCTCAAAAAATTTAATTTCCTTGGGAAACAAACTGAACGCCATCTTTACACAACCTTTCCCGTGGATTAGAAGTTTTTCCTTTTACCTGATGGGCGGCGACCTGTCAACTAAAACAGCGGAGGAATATGAATTATGTTAATGTAAACAATAAGGTATGCGTTAAATAGT
>CAYOYJ010000087.1:0-10655 GCA_964408155.1 uncultured Syntrophales bacterium | reverse complement strand
GCGCACCAAACAACCGGGAAATAGTGGAACGTTTTCGCAGGGTTTCCGTACCGGTAGACATCCCGGCAGACAAAAAGCTCCTTCTCGTCCGGGAATATCCGCGCTTCCCCTACATCCCGACGGATCCGGCAAAGCTCGACCAGAGTTGCTTCGAGGTCTACAATATTCAGGTCCAGGGCCTGGCGAAGCGTCTCGCTTCGTCCGGCATCAAGCAGGTCGTCATCGGCGTCTCCGGCGGTCTGGATTCGACCCACGCCCTGATCGTCGCGGCGCATACCATGGATTTGCTGGGTTATCCCCGAACCCATGTCAAAGGCTACACCATGCCCGGTTTCGCCACAACGGACCGGACGCTCCGGAACGCAAAATCGCTCATGAAAGCCCTTGGCGTGGAGATGAACGAAATCGACATTCGACCAAGCTGCCGTCAGATGCTTAAAGATATCGGTCATCCCTACCATCACGGAAAACGGCTCTACGATATTACTTTTGAAAATGTCCAGGCAGGAGAACGGACGTCGCATCTGTTCAGGCTTGCCAACCAGTTGAATGCCCTTGTTGTGGGCACGGGCGATCTGAGTGAACTGGCCCTCGGCTGGTGCACCTACGGCGTCGGCGATCACATGTCTCACTACAACGTCAACGCCAGCGTCCCGAAGACTCTCATTCAGTGTCTTATCCGCTGGGTGGCCGCCTCCGGACAATTCTCGAAACAGACATCCCATGTCTTAATCGATATCCTGGAAACGGAGATCAGCCCCGAGCTGGTTCCCGGTGAGGCAAACACGGAGCCGGCCCAGAAGACGGAAGCCATCGTCGGCCCCTACGAACTGCAGGATTTCAACCTCTTTTACACGTCCCGTTTCGGCTATCTGCCGACAAAAATCGTCTTTTTAGCCTATTGTGCCTGGCGCGATGCAACAAAAGGCCGCTGGCCCGACCTGCCGGACCACAAAAAGCACGCCTATTCTTTAAGGGAAATCAAACAATGGCTGGAGGTCTTCCTTTACCGCTTTTTCCAGGTGAGCCAGTTCAAGCGCTCCTGCATCCCCAACGGGCCGAAGGTCGGCTCCGGCGGTTCCCTGTCGCCGCGGGGTGATTACCGGGCGCCCAGCGACGGCGAGGCCCGGGCCTGGCTGGAAAACCTGAAAGAGGTTCCGGACCGGGACGGGGAATGAAAATCCCGTTGTGGGGTGAGGCGCCGGATTTTACTGTTCCATGATTTGACGGTTGTAACCGTTTCGGGACGGAAAAGCGGTAGACCGAAAGGATGGATGATCGGCATTGCTGAAGCATTATCGTTCCGATCTTTCCGTTACTTTTTATCCGGATTTTCCAAAGCTTTTTTCAACAGTTCCGCCAGCGTACCTCCACCGGATCTTGGCGATTGCAGCGGGGTGTCATCGGTGTAAACCACAGCGGTCTCCCGCTGGTGGGTTGTCCCGTCATAATATTCCGCCAGCAGCCCCCGGCTGTGTTCATCTTCATGACAGTATACGCAGAGATTTTCCCAGTTGCTGCCGTCGGCGGGGTTGTTCTGATGATTACCGTCCTTGTGATGAACGGTCAAAAGCCGGCGGTTAGCTGCGTCGAATTCTCTGCCGCACCGGGCGCAAACGAAACCGTGGATACGCAAAGACTGTTCCCGGTAATCTTCGCCAGGTGATTTCTGATTGTTTTTCTTAAGCTCCCGGACAACCTCTTCAACGGAACGCGCCGATTGAGAGGCATCCTTTTTCACCTTAGTTTGGACCCGGCCCCATTTGCTGCCGAAACTGACCTTCCCCACCACAAAACCTCAAAGAAATTCACCCTGTCAGGTGTTATCCCCCTTGGCCCCGTCGGAAAACAGGGTCCGGACAAAAACGGATACACCCTTCCACAACGCCCCTACATTCCTGGCCCGCCCCAGAGCGGGAACAAACAGCCCCGCTTTCAGCTTCTCCTCTACTGCCGTAATCACCTCCAGCCAAGCCTGAACCTGACCGACCAGACGCGTCAGATGAATCACCTGGAAATGAAGCTGGGAGGAAATATCCTTGACGTTTTCCGCCACGTCCTCCAGATTGCGCAGAATTCCCGGAAGACGGAGATTCAACTGATCGATGGTGGGTTGCAGCCGCTCCAGAAGCTTCCAGAGCTGGAAGAAAATCGCCGCCAGGGCTCCTGCCAAAAGCAAGAAAGCCATACTCAGGATGATAAAGCTGATTTCAAGCATCATGTATACCCGTCGAGTTAATTCTTGTGTACCGGCTTAGGCCTCCGTTTTGTCTTTTTCTTCCTTGAAGGCCTCAATACCCGCATCTATGGCTTTTTTCAAGCGCGTCTTATTATCCAACAGCGCCTCTTTTCCTTTTTCCGTCAGATCGCTGACCGCATCCTCGACATCCTCAACCTTTTCACGCGCCATCAGCTGAATTTCCTTTGCCTTCTTGATGGCTGTCTCATAGGCCATCTTGCTTTTTTCCACAGCAAGCTCATATTCATCCTTGGCCTTTTTGATAATTTCTTCGGTTCTGCGGGCAATGTCTTCACGGGTCTCCTTACCGCTTTTCGGCGCGAAAAGTATACCAACCGCGGCGCCGATTAAACCACCGACCAGAACTCCCTTCAGAAAATCGCCGGTTTTAACAGACATGATTCATCCTCCTTTACTTAAGCTATCCGGTTTATTGATTATTCGCTGTGACAATTTCAGTTGGACGGATACCTTGATCGGTACCTATATGACCTTCATTTTGCAGTTGAAGAATAGCACATCCCCGGCATGCTCTCAAGTTAATAATGCGCGCCAAGGCAACAGGTCGCACGAAAAAGGGCCGATCAAATTAAAAACCGATGATCGACCCTTTGTTCTGGTAAAAACTGATTTTTCTGGCTTACTTCGCTGCAGGGGCTGCTTCAGGAGCCGCAGGAGCGGCCGGAGCTGCCTCAGGAGCCGGAGCTGCCTCGGGAGCCGGAGCCGGAGCTGCCTCGGGAGCCGGAGCCTCAACGGCTGCCTCTTCCGGTTTCTGCTCTTCGGCCTTCTTGCAGCCAACGACTGCAAAGCAGAACGTCGCCACCAAGAGCATGGAAAGAATAATTGCAAATACCTTCTTCATCTAATTGCACCTCCTTTCGTAAATTTCAACACATTCGGCGATTCCTCATTGCCTGTACTACGGTGCAACATACTCTTTTTTTCAGTTCTGTCAAGAGAATTTTTTTTGCGCCAAGGCAACAACGACAAAGATATAATGCCAAGAATGAGCCCCTTAAAAGAAACGGTCGCCAATCATGACGACGGCAAATACCACCCCCCCGACAAGATAAATTCATATTGACAAAAAGAGTGAAAAAAGTGAAAGTGTACAGGGCTTTGTGTAATCATTTCATAATCATTTCAGCTTGACGCCGGTTCGGCGACAAACTGCAGGAGGGTTACCAATGAGTGATATTTACGAGGAAATTCTAAAAATTAAAAACAAAGGTGAGTGTGCAGCTCTGGCAACGATCATTTCTTCGGATGGCTCAACACCACGGGAGCAGGGCACCAAGATGCTGATCCGTCAGGACGGAAGTATCGAAGGTACGGTCGGCGGCGGCCTGATGGAAAAGATGGTTCGGGAAGAAGCGGAAAGAGTTATTGAAAACGGCATTCCCAAAATGGTTCATTTTGATCTGACGGGACGGGAAAAAGAGGGCATGATTTGTGGCGGTGTCGCCACCGTTTATATCGAGGCCATTGTCCCCAAAACAGCCGTTTACATCATGGGGGCGGGGCATATTGGATTTTATCTGGCCCGGATGGCCAAGATGGTCGATTTCCGGGTGGTGATTTGCGACAACCGCCCCGAATACGCGAACCAAGAACGTTTTCCCGATGCGGATGACATCAAGGCCGACGAATATGACCGTATTTTTCCGACCCTTTCGGTCAACTCTTCGTCCTTCATTGTCATTGTCACCCACGGTCATGCTCACGATCAGATCGCCCTTGAATGGGCGTTATCGACCAAAGCCCGCTATATCGGCATGATCGGCAGCCGGAAGAAAACCCGCCAGGTTTTTGACAACCTGATCGCCCGTGGTTTTTCCGGAGAAGATATTGAAAAACGAGTGCATTCACCCATCGGACTAAACATCAAAGCGGAAACACCGGCGGAAATCGCCGTCAGCATCATGGCCGAAATCATTCAGGTTCGTTACAGTGATGGCCCGAATGCAAAACATACATGTTGTTCCGACTAATTTTACCCGCGGTATTGCCTCTTTTTCCGAGAATGATTAGATTCGCATTAATTTGTAATAGCCAAATCGGCATGGGCGTCCGCAATCAGGCAAATATTGAATTATCATGAACTGCCGGCATCATGTCATCGCGTGGATGACGAATCCGTGATAGAGGCTATAGAGGGTATCCGCGGGCTTAAGCGGAAAATCGATTCATTAGACAAAAAGCAAAACAGGAGAAACCATGCTGAAATCAATCGACAAAGTCCAAAGCGCCATGGAACAGGCCAAGTATATCTGTGAACGTCCCTTGGCGACATCGATTTATCTTGCCCAGGCCCTGGGTAAACCCCTGCTGCTCGAAGGGGAAGCCGGTGTCGGCAAAACGGAAGTAGCAAAAGTCATTGCTGAAATTTTAAATACCAAGCTGATCCGTCTGCAGTGCTACGATGGCCTTGATTCCAGCCATGCCCTGTACGAGTGGAATTACCCCAAACAGATTCTGGCCATCAAAATTGCCCAGGCTCAGGGCGAAGTGGGATGCACCGTGAAAGATTCGGATATCGAAAAAACCATTTTCAGCGAAAAGTTTCTCTTAACCCGACCGCTTCTGGAAGCCATCACGTCCGACTCCGACGTCCCCGTCGTGCTGCTTATCGATGAAATCGATCGCTCCGACGAGGAATTCGAGGCATTTCTTCTTGAGGTTTTGTCGGATTTCCAGATTACGATCCCCGAAATCGGCACCATCAAAGCCAAGGTCCTGCCTTATGTGATTGTTACATCCAACGGCACCCGAGAACTTCACGATGCCTTAAAAAGACGCTGTCTTTACCATTGGATCGATTACCCCACCTTTGAGAAGGAATTAAACATCATGCTGAAGAAGGTGCCGGAAGTACAGCGTGGCCTGGCGCAGCAGGTCTGTGCCCTCATGCAGAAGATACGGACCATGGATCTCCTGAAGTCCCCGGGCATTGCCGAAACGCTTGACTGGGCTCAGGCATTGGTGGCCTTGAACAAGGAAGCTCTCGACGAGGAAACGATCGAACAGACCTTGGGATGCATCATGAAATACCGTGAGGATATGGAAAAATTCCGCCAATTGTTCAGGGCTACATCGGAAACCTGCGGCGGGTGTTCGCCAATTAATCTCGATTGACATGATGAACGGAAACGGGACCCCTCCGGTCAAAAAGAAAATCTGCGAGAACGCATCGCTTTTTTTTCAGCATTTCATCAACTTCTGTCGAGAACTGAAAAAAGAGGGTATTAAACTGACCTTGCGCCAAGAAATTGATGCCATGCGTGCGCTGAATTTTATCGACGTATTAAAATTCGCGGATTTCTACGCCACCTTAAGAACCAACCTTGTTTCCTACCACGACGACATGCCTGTTTTTGACCGTGTTTTTTACAGTTACTGGGATTTCGCGGAAAAGGAACAGACAGACCAGCCCATCGACGGGCAGGAGAAGATCTCTCCAAAAGAATCATCTGCCAACCTGGAAAAGAGAAAGGTCGACGAAATTCCCCTCGGTGATTCGGCTAAAGACAACGCGGAGGAAAACCTCGAGGAATCGGAGGCCCCTACCTACAGCCCGGCAGAGCGTCTGAAAGCAAAAGATTTCAGCGATTTCGGGGATGATGATCTGGAGATGATCAAGAAGGCCATTGCCATGATCACCCAGCGCATGAAGGTCCGGGAAAGCCGACGGAAAAAGGCAAGCCGAAAAAAAGACTTCTTTGATCTCCGGCGGACCCTACGGAAGAACCTCCGTTTCGGCGGCGACATTATCGACTTGGCATGGAAAACCAGGCGGATCAACCGGACCCACATCGTTCTCCTGTGCGACGTCAGCGGGTCCATGGAACGCTACAGCCGCTTTCTCATCCAGTTTCTCTACGGACTCCAACAGCGCACCCAAGGCAAGGTTGAAACTTTTGTTTTCAGCACACGCCTGACACGGATCACCCACATTCTGCACCGGATGAATTTCGAAAAGGCCCTGACCAAGATTTCTCAGACCGTGGTCGACTGGTCGGGAGGCACCAAGATCGGCGAATCCACAAAGATCTTCAACCGCAAATACTCCCCCAGCGTCATCGACCGGAAAACAATAGTCATGATCATCAGCGACGGCTGGGATCGGGGCGATGAAGTCACGCTCCGGGAAGAAATGGAAAGATTGCGGCAGAACGCCTACCATGTGATCTGGCTGAATCCCCTGCTGGGAAGTTCATCCTATGAACCAAGCTGCAAGGGCATGGTGACGGCCCTGCCCTATGTCGATCAGTTTCTGCCGATCAACAACCTCAACAGTTTGATTGACCTGGGACAGACCCTCTACCGGATCAGCTGACATCCGACCCGATTGCCGGACTTTCTCAAAACGGCATGTCAATCGTCCTTGTCCCAGAAGTCTCCCTTCTGTTTCCGGAAGGTCTGCCAGCGAAACAGTGCGCAAGGATACAGGTAGAGGAGACGCGCCCGTTTCGTCCATATGTTGTCTTTGTAGCGATCATACAGGATGTCGTAAGCTTGCTTGAAATGGTCGCGGTTCTGATCGGTGTGATAGCGAAAAATACCCCGCAGAAAGAATGCTTCCGGGGCTTGGGCGCTGTTGGGGTAATCCTGGGTGAGAGTTTCGACGCATTCTTTCCCTTCTTCCAGACGGCCCATATCATAATAGGATTTCGCAAGCCCCAGCAGGAGAAAGGCCATCAGACCGTTAGCTTCCAGAAAACCGGTAGAACGTTCCTCTTCGTTACCCTCCGGATTCAAGAGAAGACAGGTGGGTGTAAATTTTACGCCATAACTCTTAAACCAGGCGGGATCCTCCGGTGAAACACGAGCAGCCAGAATACCCTTCTTGAACAGGGCGATCACCTTGTCGCGGGTGTAGGAATCCATCTCCATTTTCTGGCAGAAATAGCAGCCCGGGGAACAGAAAAAAAGAAAGAGAGGCTTGTTTTCCCTGACGCTTTGAGCGTGAACCGCTGTGATATCCGTCGACCAGTCAATACTATCCGCCATAAGTACGCCTTTTTACAAAGCCTTTTTACCATTTCAGCCCATGCGTTTGGGGAGGTCGTACAGGATGGCTTCCAGGGCCGCCCCACCCAAGGCGCGGGCCTTGTCTGAAATCGTAAAGCAGGCTTCGCGTTTGGCGCGGGGATCGACATCACCGGCCTTCAGGCCTTCCGTCACCTGAATGCCTTCACGTAAAAGACCCCGGACCACGCCTGCAATGACAGTTTTCACCGGTTTTCCCTCTACCTCTGCGATGACGTCCCCTGCTGCAACGTGGTCGCCGATGGCCCGTATATTATGGAAAATCCCGTCCGCTGTCGCCCGCAGAACCCGCTCAATACCATAGCCGGCAATGTCACCCGGCACACCCGTATTGGGTTCCGCCTCGCCCTCGAAAATGAGCCGCCCCAGATCATGGCCCCGGTTGGTCTCGATGACGATGTGTACATCCTTGCCCGCTGTAAAACCGGGTCCTAAACCAATCACAAGGGGTGCATCGGTGATGGCTGTGCCGACATTGCGCTTCGCCAGAATGGCGTCAATTTCGACTCGGGGTTTCAATACCTCCCTAACCTTGTTTTCCGGATCCATCAGGAGAGGGATTTTCCCCTCCCGCCAGACCTGCTCGATATCCTCCGAACCACGGATTCTTTTGGCCGTGACGCCCTCCACCGTTTTCTCACCGTCATAAACGGCCTCGCAAAACGACACCTCGCGCCGCACGGCCAGCGGCTCGGCAATTTCCGTGAAGCAGAGTTTAAATCCTCCCCGAAACAGCCGGTAAGCCACACCCGTTGCCTGTTCCCCGGCTCCCCGAATGAGAACGATCGTGTCTCCGATATCGCCGAACAAGTGTTTCTTTTCACCCGTCATTGCTGCGTCCTCCTTTTTTCCGGTCTGTGATTCGATCCGCGGCCGATTAATTTTTTTCTGCCCTGATGATGGGTGTTCATGCTATATAAGCGAATAAAGCTTGTCAACCATTAATGAATGAAAATCATTGAAGCATGCAGATTCGGAATGAGCATAGGAAACAAGGGCTGATCCTTGGCATAGATGTGGGCGGCACTCACACCGACGCCGTCCTGCTTAAGGATCGGCGTCTTTGCCGAAAGGTCAAGATCGAAACCCGGACGGACCATCTGGTCTCGTCGCTTCTGGAAGCTGCGGATCAAATCCTGACGGGCGAAGACATCACCCGAATCGACCGCATCACCGTCAGTACAACCCTGTCCACCAACGCCATTATCCAACACAAAATCGCCCGGGTCGGCATGGTCATTTCTGCCGGCCCGGGCCTTGCGCCCTCGCAACTTCCCCACTTCGACGACCTCTATGCCTTATCCGGATACATGAATCATCGGGGTATTGAAGCCGCCCCCCTGAAAAACCAAGAATTGGAAGAACTCATGCGGGGCTTCGAACATAAGGACATCCGCCTTGCCGGGGTGGTCGGTAAATTTTCCAGCCGCAATCCGCAGCATGAAATCCAAATTCGCAACACCCTGGGAAAAAGGGTGAACCACGTCTCGCTTGGCCATCGCATGTCGGGGCAGTTAAATTTTCCGCGGCGTCTGGCGACGACTTACCTCAACGCCGCCAGCTGGCCCCTGCACAGTCAATTTATCCTGGAGTTGAGGCAATTTGCCGCCAATCGGGGCATCACAGCACCCGTTTATATCCTCAAGGCCGACGGTGGAACTTTCAACTTAGCCGCTTCCGCTGATTTTCCCGTACAGGCTATTCTGTCAGGCCCGGCCGCCAGCGTCATGGGCACACTGAACATCGTCGCCCCCAACGAGGATGCCGTGGTCCTCGATATCGGCGGGACAACCACGGACATCGCATTTTTTGCGGAGGGGGCACCCTTGCTGGAACCCTTGGGTGTCACTCTTGGCGGCTATAAGACACTGATTCGCGGACTCCGGACCCGGTCAATCGGCATCGGCGGCGACAGCGTTGTCGCAATATCGAACGGCAGACCGGTCATCGGCCCGGAAAGAAAAGGTCCGGCAGCGGCCCTGGGCGGCCCTGCCCCTACGCCCACGGACGCCATGGTCACCTCCGGAAGGCTGAACATCGGCTGTCGCGAAGCGGCAGTCGCGGCGATGCGAACGCTGGCCGAACAGTTAGGCTGCACCGTATCTGCGGCAGCGGAAACAATCTTCAATCTGACCTGTGAACTGATTACCGATGCCGTCAAAGATACGATCGAGGAAATTAATCGCCGCCCCGTCTACACCATCCATGAGATGCTGGAGAGCAAAACCCTCATTCCCAGGTCCGTTTATGTTGTCGGCGGGCCCGCCGGGATGATGTCCTCCGAGATCGGGAAACGTCTGACTTGTCCCGCCCAGGTACCCGAACATGCCGAAGTCGCCAATGCCATCGGTGCCGCCCTGGCCCGTACGACGGCCGAAGTCACGGTTCTGGCCGACACGGAGCGGGGAATCTTGACTGTCATGGAAGAAGGACTGCAGACGGCGATCTCTCCCCGCTTTACCCGGGATGAAACAATTGCCGTCGCCCGGGAGAGGTTGCAGGTAAAGGCGCTCAGTCTGGGTGCCGATCCGGATGATCTGACCGTAGAAATCACGGAGGACCAGGTCTTTCCCATGGTCCGTGATTTTTACAGCACGGGAAAGAACATCCGCATCAAGGCGCAGATCAAACCCGGGCTACTGTTTCACCCGGAAGAAGGAGGCCCCGGATGACCGGATCGATAAAAAAAACCGGTCTGATCTTTTTCCCCGCTTTTGATTGGGCCATTTCCCCCACCCACCCGGAGCGGGAAGAACGACTTCTTTACACCCAAGACCAGGTATTTGAGGAGGGGCTTCTCGATTTCGACAACATCATGGAATACAAGCCCGGTATCGCCACGACGGCAGATGTCAACCGGACCCATATCTGCGTACCCGACGCACCCGCCGTTGTCACCGATTCACACCTGATTTCCGCGGGGGGAGCCATCAAAGCGGCGCAGGTGGTCCTGGACGGTCATGTCGACAATGCCTTTGCACTCGTCCGACCGCCAGGGCACCATGCCATGAGGGTCGTCCATGGTTCCCGGGGTTTTTGCAACGTCAATATGGAGGCGATAATGATCGACTACATCCGTCGCTACCATGGCCCGAAGCGGATCGCCGTCGTCGATACCGACTGCCATCACGGCGACGGCACCCAGGATATTTTCTGGCATGATCCGCATACCCTGTGCATTTCCATTCATCAGGACGGGCGGACCCTCTACCCCGGAACGGGTTTCCACCAGGAATGGGGAGGTCCCAACGCCCTGGGAACGACCATCAACATCCCCCTGCCGCCGGGCACCTCGGATGCCGGCTTTCTGCACGCCCTGGACCATGGTATCCTCCCCATCCTGGAGGATTTTAAACCGGACCTGATT
>CAYOYJ010000086.1:0-11001 GCA_964408155.1 uncultured Syntrophales bacterium | reverse complement strand
GACTCTCCTAAACTCCTGCTCCGTCGAAAACAGAGTTTTTCAGGGATGACTAATTATCATTTGCAACGATTATACCTTATCGGCAAAAAAATACATGCGGAACTTAAACAATCATGCCTGGATAAGTATCTTCTGCTGGAATAATCAGAAACAAGGTGTTACACAGGCCGGAAAAATCATTATCAACAGAAGAGGTGTGGGACGGTGAAGTACTCCGAGGCAAAACAAGGCCGTGTTTTTGTTATCCGTCTTGAGGACGGTGATATTTTACACGAAGAAATTGAAAAGTTCGCCGCTGAAAAGGGTATCCGGGCTGCGGCACTCTTGGCCGTGGGCGGCGCCGACACGGGGAGCACGCTCGTCGTCGGTCCGGCCGAAGGGCGCGCTAAACCGATTGTTCCCTTGGAACATGTACTGGATAATGTACACGAGGTGGCCGGTGTGGGAACCCTGTTTCCCGACGATACGGGCAGACCGGTGCTCCATATGCATGGCGCCTTCGGCCGGGAGAGGCAGACCGTGACCGGCTGTGTCCGGACCGGCGTTAAAGTGTGGCATGTCCTTGAGGTCGTGCTCCTGGAGCTGACCGATACGAGCGCCGGCAGACGGCCGGACGAGGCGACGGGTTTTAAGCTTCTGCAGCCTTAGGCGCGGCCATGCAAGTGTTGGCAGGGTAAGGCTTTTCATCATTACCCATCTTGACCATGCCGCAGATCTTGCCGATCTGTGCCGCCGAGTGGGGGCGTCGATCATCCAGATCCACGGCGATATTCCCATCCGGGAAATGTCACGTTTAAGAAAAACAAACCCGAATTTCACAGTCATCAAGAGCCTCATTGTCAAACCGGAGAACCGGGATGCCTTGCTTTCCGCCGTTGAAAGGTGGGCGCCCTGGGGCGATGTCTTTATCATCGATCCTTACGATTCGCTGACGGGTGCCTCGGGGGCCACCGGAAAAACTCATGTTTGGGAAGTCAGCCGAGCTCTGGTTGCCCGCTCACGGAAACCCGTCATCTTGCCGGTGGTTTGAATCCGGATAATGTCGCCCCGGCGATTCATGCGGTGCGCCCGTGGGGGGTGATTGTCATACCGGCGTCGAGGGTTGTGGCGGGAGAAAAGATTATGGTCTTGTTCGGGCCTTTGTCCTCAACGCACAGGCGGCGTTTTCGGAGCGGGTCGGTGAAATGAAAGAGGGCTTTCCCCGATAAGGGTCGTTCCATACAAAACGGCCGGCAAAGCGCCGGCCGCCGGCCAAGAAAGATAGAAGGGAATCAGTAGCCCTGAATATAGTTTTTCAACTGTTCCGTGGTAAAGGCCGCCTCATCGAAAAGGTTCTTGACCACGTCGCCGATGGAGACAATCCCCAGCAGGTTGTCTTTGTCCATAACGGGGAGATGGCGGACACGTTTTTCAGTCATCAGGCCCATGACGTCGTCCAAGTGCGTGTCCTGCTGAACGGTATACAGTTTTTCCCGGGGCGTCATGACATCCTTTACAGGTTTGTTCCAAAGGTCGCTGTTCTGGTTTTCCACCAGGCGCATGATATCGCGTTCGGAAATCACACCCGCCAGCTTGCCGCTGTCATCAAGGACGACGAGGATACCGATTTTCTTTCTGTTCATCAGGCTGACACAGTCTTTTAGAATTTCTCCCAACTGCACCTTGTAGAGTTTCCCGCCTTTCCTCTTCAGAACCGTTGCCGCGTCCAAGATGATGCTGTCCATAGAATCCTCCTTCGCTGAATGATAGTAGGGTTTATAAAAATCAACACCTTGATTCAAATGACGAATATTTGCGTACGCATTGCGGCGGCTTTTGCTCCACCGCCACTTTGTTTGCCGCGACGGGTTCAAAACCTGAACTTAAACCAATACTCATTAAGTCGAAGAGAGCAAAAACTATCTTTATTCCTCGAAAGACCGATAAATGACCGGGCCGAAACCCATAACTTGAGCTTGACGGAACCGCTTTGATGACTGCATTGTGCCCCAGGGATTGGATAAAATCAAGATGAAATTTAATCAGGGATGTAGAAAACGCATCCTTGGATGCCAAACAGGTATCGATCAGAGAATCCAAAAGCTTGTTTTGACTCATGCATCGGTAAATAGATCGGCAAAATATATTGTCTTAACTTGATAATTATCATAATAAATACTGCAATCACGCATCATTTACAAGACGGTTACCGACAATAAGATCGGCAATCGGAGGCTGTAACATGAGCTCTCAAATCCACCATAGGACACTTCTTCCGCCCGAAAACGCAGACGATCTTCGGGGCCTTGCCTTGGAAGTCCTCGAAAAATCCGCTGCACTCGGGAGCGGACAGTATAACAGAACGCTCAATACGCTTCGGGAACTGCTCAGGGTCATCAATAGCTGCTATTCCAATCTGATCGAGGGTCGAAAAACCACCCCTATGACATCATTCACGCTATATCGAGAATTTTACAGGCAACTGCCTGTGGAATTCCGGGTTGTGCCTGATCCGGGGAAAAAGGAGAAGATGCGTGATCGTGCGTGGAGAGCTTTGTGGAGGGGCGGGCCGTCAAGGTCGGATATCATCAGCCACCGGGGCATAGCTCGCTCAAAGCTTTTCTCGATCGGTTCCATGACTTTTAGAAACCAAAGAAATATTATGGCCCCTGAAGCTTGTAGCGGCTGATGCAGCCCGTCATCGGCCGATGTGGATTCATCCTTTTCCTGCTGGCAACTTCCGGATCGTGCGCCTCTTCACCGAGGCATGCTTTAATCGAATTCCCGTTGATGGCTTCGGAGCTTGGTCGGTGTGCAGGAGTTTTTCCCGATTTATATCTTGGCTTATCTCGCTGAACTTCTCTTGAACGAAACCGGAGGCTACTATGTCGGATATCGAGGAATTGTTTGAAAAATATCATACAGTACTTGCCGAAAACAGTGCTTTGCGGAGAGAGAACGAAATCCTTAAGGCGCAGTTGGGAGTCACCGACCTACCGCAACCGGATCCACGTCAAGATATCGAGAATCATAAGCCATTGGCGTATAGGGCACCTGAATTGCCGGATAAGAATCCACAACCGGAAATTCCCGACCAACTCGATCCGAGGGAAAAAATCCGGTTGTTTATGTCGCTGTTCAAAGGCCGGGATGATATATATGCCAAGAGGTGGCAAAATCGTGAAGGCAGAGCAGGGTATGCGCCGACTTGCCGGAACGAATGGAAATCGGGCCTCTGCCGAAAACCGTCGGTCAAATGTTTTGAATGCCGGCATCAGGCGTACGATGTCCTGGATGAAAAGGCCATCGAGGCGCACCTGAGGGGCATATCATTATCGGCCTCTATCCCCTGCGTCGGGACGATCTGTGCCATCTGCTGGCCATCGATTTTGACGAGCAAGGCTGGAAACAGGATTGTGCCGCACTGAGGGAAGTTTGCGTCGCCTTCGACGTCTCCATGGCCTTGGAACGCTCTCGTTCCGGAAACGGGGCACACGTCTGGTTTTTCTTTGAAAATCCTGTCCCCGCGGGCCTGGCGCGGAAATTCGGTTCTGCACTGTTGACCTGTACCATGAGTCGAAGACATGAACTGACCTTCAAATCCTACGACCGCTTCTTCCCTAATCAAGACATCCTGCCAAAGGGCGGCTTCGGCAACCTGATCGCCCTGCCCCTCCAGAAGACGGCAAGGGACCAAGACAACAGCGTCTTTCTGGATGACAACTTCAAATCTTATGAAGACCAATGGGGGTTTTTGGCCAAGATCAGAAGGTTGTCGGAAGAAGAGATCGCAGCACTGGTCCCACGGTTGAGTCCCGGGAACGAACTGGGCGTGCTCCGGAAGAATGGCGAAGAATCCGAAAAACCGTGGGAAACTGTACGGATGAAATGGTCCGGTCATGATTTCCCGCAGGAGATACGACTCGTCAAGGCGAACATGCTCTACATCGAAAAAATGGGGATTTCCCAGCGGGGACAAAATGCGATCAAAAGGCTGGCCGCCTTTCGGAATCCCGAATTTTACAGGGCCCAGGCACTGCGCCTGCCGACCTATGACAAACCTCGGGTTATCTCCTGCTCGGATGAAACCGAGCTATACCTGTGCCTGCCCAGAGGCTGCGTAGCGGATGTCGAGATCCTGCTTGCCGAAGCCGGCGTCAAACCCGTATGGTCGGATCATACCTGCCCGGGAAGACCCATCCAGGTTACTTTCAACGGCAATCTGAGAGAGGAGCAGATACCTGTTGCCCGCGAGATGCTCAAGCACGACACCGGCGTCCTTTCGGCTGCAACGGCCTTCGGTAAAACGGTTATCGCCGCGAAGCTTATTGCTGAAAGAAAAACCAGCACACTGATCTTGACACATCGCAGGCAGTTGCTCTCGCAGTGGATGACGAAGCTGGACGCTTTTCTGGCGATAGATGAAGCGCTGCCCCTTTTAGAGACAAAAAGAGGTCGCAAAAAGAAACAAAGCCTTATCGGGCAGATCGGAGCGGGCAAAGCTCGCCCGAGCGGTATTATTGACGTTGCGATCATGCAGTCTTTGAACATCGGCGATGAGGCCAAGGAATGGGTCAAGAATTACGGCATGGTGATTGTCGATGAATGCCACCATGTCCCCGCGTTCAGTTTTGAGCAGATCCTCAAGGTTGTTCACGCAAAATATGTGTATGGTTTGACGGCTACACCGACGCGGCAAGATGGCCATCATCCCATCATTTTCATGCATTGCGGGCCGATCTGTTACCGCGTGGACGCCAGAAAGCAGGCAGAAAAGAGGCCATTCGATCATTATATCATCCCACGCTTGACCAGCTTCAGGGCACCGCTGGAAGAAGGAGAGAAGGAACCGTCGATCCAGAGACTCTACACCGCAATCGCCGAGAACGAGCCAAGAAACCAGCGGATTGCCGAGGATGTCCTCCGTTGTTTTCAAAACGGCGGCAACGCCCTGGTGCTGACCGAGAGAACCGCCCACGTGGCTCTGCTGGCGGCGAAGTTGCGGGAAAGCATCCACGACGTGATTGCTCTGACCGGCGGAAAGGGGCTGAAAGAAACGCGGGAAACCTTGGCCAAGATTTCCGCAGCACCCATCGACAGGCCGTTAACGTTGGTCGCGACCGGGAGATACATCGGTGAAGGATTCGACGAGCCCCGCCTGGATACGATGTTTCTGGCCATGCCCATTTCATGGAAGGGCACACTTCAGCAATATGCAGGCAGACTCCACCGTCTCTGTGAAAACAAGCGAGAGGTCCGGATCTATGATTACATCGACATCCACGTTCCCATGTTGGAGAAGATGTACCACAAGCGGCTGACCGGATACGCCGCGATCGGATACAAGACGAGAGCAGAAAGCATCCCCGGTGGCTCCGCGGACATTATTTTCGACAGCAACACCTTCCTGCCGGTTTACCAAAATGACTTACTGAATGCGGTACGGGAAATCCTGATCGTTAGCCCCTTCATTACGAAAAGGCGGGTGTCGCAGATGTTACCGTTCTTGGCTGCAGCGCAGGACCGAAAGGTCAAGACGGTTGTCGTAACGAGGCCGACAGCCGATTTCAGGGAGAAGGATCGCCCGGTGCTGGAGGACACATTGTCCTTATTCCGGGCAACCGGCGTCCAGGTAGTGTGTAAATCCAATATCCATCAGAAGTTTGCCATCCTCGATCAAAATATTATCTGGTATGGAAGCATCAACCTCTTGAGTTTCGGCCGGGCGGAGGAAAGCATCATGCGGCTCGAAAACCCGGGCATCGCCGACGAGTTACTCGGAAGCATCCGGAATTAAAAATCTGAAAGTAGACCAAAGACAGGTCCTGTTTTTATTGTCTGCCCCGCATATTTCCCATACTTCTTATGATTCATATTATGGATTACCATGCGATGCTTGCGAAAGGGAGATTTTAAGTGACAGGTTTAACCAGGCCCTGATCCAATAAAAAAATTGTAATGTGCTGAGATTAAATACATTTGGTAGTCCCACGGGGACTTGAACCCCGGTTTCCGGCGTGAGAGGCCAGCGTCCTGACCACTAGACGATGGGACCATTTTATATGTTTGGATCAACCGGTTTCGGTCCTTTCATGAAAGAGATATCCGACCCGGTTGATAAGGCGATGCTATTTATTCAATAATGTCTGAAATGTCAAGGCGAATTTGCGGGCGAGGCAATCAGGCCCCGATGAACTGAACCGCCTGTTGCAGCCGCTGAAGCACCCGCCCTTTCCCCAGGGTAAGCATAACATCGTCGATGCCGGGACTGACGGTTTTTCCCGTCAAAGCGACCCGCAGGGGTTGGGCGATAAATTTCAGTTTGGTATTCCGCTTTTCCGACAGATCCCGAAGGAACGTCTCGATACCCGCCTTGGTATAGTCGGTCAGCACCGGCAAGGTTTCGATAACGGCTTCGAGATGTCCGGCCGCCTCCGGAGTAAGAAACTTCCGGGCGGCTTCCTCTTCATAAATCAGTTCGTCTCCGAAATAGAAGAGGCTTCCCTCGGCCAGTTCGATCAGGGTTTTGGCCCGTTCCTTGAGATCGCAAACGATGTTCCGGGCAAAAGTAGTTTCCGGCTGTGCCAATCCCATGCGGTGCCAGAAAGGCATCATCTCCTCGGCCAGGTGCTCCGTGGGATAATTTTTGATGTAATGCTGATTGAGCCAAAGGAGTTTATCCGGGTTGAAGACGGCGGCGGATTTGCCGACGGCTTCCAGGGAGAAAAGACCGATCAGCTCGTTTTTACTGAATATTTCCTGATCGCCATGTGCCCAGCCCAGGCGGACGAGATAATTCACCAGCGCTTCCGGCAGAAATCCCATATCCTTATAAGCCATAACGGAGGTGGCGCCGTGCCGCTTACTGAGGCGGGCCTTGTCCGAGCCTAAAATCATCGGCACATGGGCAAACAGGGGTACATCGTAACCAAGGGCCTGGTATAGCAGGATCTGTTTGGGAGTATTGTTCACATGATCGTCGCCCCGGATGACATGGGTGATCTGCATGTCGGCGTCGTCCACAACCACGGCGAAGTTGTAGGTCGGGTACCCGTCGCCCCGCTCGATGATCAGATCATCCAACTCTTCGTTATTAAAGACGATATTCCCTTTGATCAGGTCGTTGACCACGGTTGTGCCGAGTTCGGGACAACGGAAACGAACCACCGAGTTTGCAGAGCGCGGCAGGTTTTTATCACGGCACGTGCCGTCGTATTTCGGTTTTCTGCCTTCGGCCAGGGCAACTTTTCGTTTTTCCTCAAGTTCCTCCGGGGTGCAGGTACAGTAATAAGCCTTGCCTTCCTGGATCAGTTTTTCCACCATGGCACGGTGCCTGTCCACCCGTTGCGCTTGAAAGAAGGGGCCTTCATCCCAGTCCAAACCCAGCCAGGTCATGGCGTCGAGGATGGCCTGAGTCGACTCGTCGGTTGATCGTTGCTGATCCGTGTCTTCGATCCGCAGGACAAAGACGCCGTCGGCGTGACGTGCGTAAAGCCAGTTAAACAAGGCGGTCCGGGCGCCCCCGATATGGAGAAACCCCGTCGGCGACGGGGCAAAACGTGTTCTGATTTTTTTTACTGCCGTGGTCATGTTGGTCCTTGGTAAATTATTTCGCTCCCTTATAGGTTTATGCGCTCTCTTTGTCAAGTCGGTTTTGGGTAAGGAATTGAAGAGAAGTGTTCCGGACCGAACATAAATTGTACTTGACAAGGTGATGAATTTATCATTAAGTACACCACTTTATATCGGGGGTAGTCCCTTTGAGAAGGGCCGGCAATCAGGTACGGTTCGGGAGTTGGTTGAAATTTGAAGATCCATGTGCCGAAAATTACGGTGGAGGGTCTGGACTTGACCTTTTCCCGGGATGGGAAATGGTTAAAGGTGCTTCTGCCCGCGGAGGAAGAAGATCGTTTTTCCATTGATAGGGTCGATGTCGCCTGCCGTGTGAAGAAAGTCCGGGATTCGGTCTTTGTGGAAGGTTCGCTCGCGACGGTCATCGAGACGAATTGTTCCCTCTGCTTGGGAAAAGCGCATATTCCCGTCAGCAGCCGTTTTCATTATTCCTTCGTGTCCCGCCGGGAAGGTGTGGAAGAGGAAAAGGAAAAGGAGCTTACGGCCGAGGACATGGATGTTGAATACTATCGGGAAGAAACCATCGACCTGGATCCGATTATTCTTGAACAGATTGTCCTGCAGGTTCCCATACGGGTGGTCTGCCGGGAAACCTGCCGGGGCCTTTGTCCCCAATGCGGGATCAATTTAAATACCTCCAGTTGCACCTGCGTCGAGAAGAAATTCGATGAACGTCTGAGTGCGCTCAAGGACTTGAAACTGAAATCATAATGCGAGAAGAGGAAGGATATCAATTATGCCAAATCCAGTAAAAAGACATTCCCGGACCAGAAGGAATATGCGCCGGGCCCATGATTTCCTGACGTCACCCTCGACGTCCAAATGTCCCCAGTGCGGGAAACCCAAGCTCCCCCATCGGATCTGCGAAGCCTGCGGGACCTATAAGGGGCGGGAGGTCATTTCAGTAGAGGAGATTTCTAAGTAGCGCGAGATCCGAGGCGTTCCCATGGGCAAGGTTGCCTTCGTTTTTCCCGGTCAGGGTTCCCAGTACGTGGGAATGGGGGCGAATCTTTACCGGGAAATCCCGCTGGTAAGAGCAATATTTCATCATGTCCGGGAAGAGGTGGGGGTGGATATCCCCTCTCTCTGCTTCCATGGTCCTCAGGAAACGCTAGACCTGACGCTCAATACGCAAATGGCCGTGCTGATGCTGGACATGGCCGTTTATGAGGTTTTTGCCGCTGCATACGGCAAGGAACCCGACGTCATTGCAGGGCATAGTTTGGGAGAATACGGTGCGCTCTATGCCGCCGGGGCCATATCCCTCGAGGAAATCATCCCTCTGGTATGGGCCCGGGCCCGTTATCACCAGGAAGCCGTGCCTCCGGGGGATGGCGCGATGGCCGCGATCATCGGTCTGAAGAAAGAAATCGTCGCCAAAGTTTGTGAAGATATCTGTCAGCGGGGAGGGAATGTTTCCGTATCTATCATCAACACGGCCGAACAGATTGTGATCTCCGGTTACACCGGATCGGTTGATGAAGCGATGGCCCGGACCATCGACCGGGGTGCCCGCAAAGCCGTCAAGCTGGCCATCAGTGCGCCCTGCCATTGTAATCTGATGGAGCGGGCTGCAGCCAAATTGCGGCAAGACCTGGATCGGGTCCACTGCCGAGATTGCCGGGTTCCGGTCATTCCGAATTGCGAACCGGCCGTTTTCTATGGCTGTAAGACAACAAAAGAACTTCTGGTCAGACAACTCACCAGTCCCGTCAGGTGGCAGGAAACCGTTGAAAAAATGGTCGCGATGGGTGTCGATACCATGGTGGAACTGGGGCCGAAACGTGTGTTGACGGGTCTGATCCGACGCATTAGCGATCAGGTTCGGCTTCTGCATGTGGAAGACTTGATGTCCCTGAAGCACGCTTTGTCCGCGCTGAAGAATTGATGCGCGATGTCCCGCATGGGCAAGCAAAATGGAAAGAATGATCATGGCAGTTTTGAAGATATAGAAATTTTCGTTTCAATATTTTCTGGATTTGAGGAGGAGAACCTACATGACACTGGAAGAAAAGGTCATTGATTTAATTGTGGAACAGTTGGATGTAACCAGAGAGGAATGTGTTCCGGAGGCTTCGTTTATCGATGACCTGGGCGCCGATTCGCTGGATCTCGTGGAATTAATTATGGAAATGGAAGAGACTTTCAATATCCAGGTGGCTGATGAAGAACTTGAGAAAATCCGGACCGTGCAGGATGCCGTTGATTTTCTGAGGAACAAAGGCGTCGCGTAAACGGCATCCTGTGATCAAGGAGTGACACTTTTGGCAAGGAGGGTGGTCATAACCGGCCTGGGGGCTATTTCCCCCCTGGGTAATTCCGCTGAAGAATCCTGGAAGGGCGTTTGCGCAGGGAAGTCCGGCATCGGGCTCATCACAAAATTCGACACAACGGTTTTTGATACGAAAATTGCGGGGGAGGTGAAAGCCTTCGATCCGCTGCAGCATGTTAATAAGAAGGAATACCGCCGTCTGGATGATTTTATCGTCTACGCCCTGGCGGCGGCGGATATGGCGGTTCAGGACGCGGGACATATCGAGATTGCCGGCGAGCGGTCCGGCGTCATCATAGGCTCCGCAATCGGCGGATTGGCCACGATTGAAAAGGAGAAGGAAACGATCCTTCAAGCCGGGCCCCGCCGGGTGGCGACATTTATGATTCCTGCGGTTCTGGCAAATCTCGCTGCGGGCCATGTGTCCATCCGATATGGGCTGAAGGGGCCCATTACATGTCCGACGACGGCTTGCGCCGCCGGGACCAATGCCATCGGCGACGCCTTCCGCATGATCCGGGACGGCTACGCCGACCTGATGATTACGGGCGGCGTTGAAGCGGCGGTTACGCCGCTGGCTGTTGCCGGATTTAACGCCATGCGGACCCTGTCGACCAGAAACGACGTCCCGGAGAAGGCAAGCCGGCCTTTTGACAGGAAGCGGGATGGTTTTGTCATCGGCGAAGGGTGTGGCCTGGTGATTCTGGAAGAGTTGTCAGCCGCTCTGAAGCGGGACGCAAAGATATACGGAGAAGTGATCGGTTACGGTTTGACGTCGGATGCGTATCACTTGGCGGCGCCGCCGCCGGGACATGAAGGAGCCGTCCGGTGCATGAAGGAAGCCCTGGCGGATGGAGGAGTCGCTCCGGAAGAGGTGGATTACATCAATGCCCACGGCACATCCACTCTGCTTAATGACCTGTATGAGGGACAGGCGATCAAAACCGTTTTCGGCAGGACGAATCCCGGCATTGCCGTCAGTTCGACCAAATCGATGACGGGACACATGCTGGGCGCCGCCGGCGGGCTGGAGGCGATCTTCACGGCAAAAGCTCTTCAGGAGGGTATCATGCCGCCGACGATCAATCTCGATGAGCCTGATCCGGAAAACGATCTGG
>CAYOYJ010000085.1:0-11115 GCA_964408155.1 uncultured Syntrophales bacterium | reverse complement strand
CACCGGCGGCTTCCTTCTTAAATCAAATCATGGCTTATGCATTCAAACACTTCCCTTATTTCTGCGGTGTTTTTTCTAAATTTTAATAATGTATTTATGGTTGAGAGGCTAAGGCCTAGCTGTTAATTGATTCATGCGAACAGCCCCCGTGCAGGCGGGAAGAAGAGTAAGACGGGCGCGGCAGATTGTCAATCAGAATTTGTGAATGGGATTAAGGAGATGCGTGAAAGAGGATGTTGCTGTCGCAATGGCATTCACTCCTCCCTGGCCCTTCCCGTCAAGGGGCGGGAAGTTTAGAAAAAACGAGATTTCTCACATGCGTTCGAAATGACAACCCTAAACCCCACCCTCTCCCGGCCTCCTGACGGGGCGGGAAGCGTTTTTGTCATGCCGGATCCCAATCCGGCATCCATTGGCAGGATGAAACGCACTGGGAATGGACCCCGGGTCGGAGCCCGGGGTGACACCGCAAGAAGGGGAAAGCAAGATTTCTCGTCGCCTGCACGTCTCGAAATGACATCGGGGATTAAAATTCAGCGCATTACCTGACACAGGCGTGGCTAGATGTCGTTGGCAATAAGGTCCTGAGTAACGATGTTGGCAATGAGTACCTGGACTTCGTGACGTGGGAAATGGCCAAGTTCGGCATTGATAAAGTCAACCAGTTCTGGGATGTCCTCCTCGCTCCGGACAAAGATGTATTTGACGTTCTGTGGTGTGAACTTCAGGGCGCAATGCTCTGCCGCAAGCGCATTGGCCGGTTCCAGGATTTGAGGGTCATGAAATGCCTGCTTCAGCAAATACCTGGGTATTTTCTTGTGGTCGGCCAAATAACGCCACTCCGATTCCTGATAGAAGATTTTCGAAACGGTTTGACCCTTGACGAGTATCTTGCCTTCAAGGGGTTTGCAAAACCCCGCAAGGCGCCTGTAGTTATCCAGATGTTTCTCATTTTTGTCCGCATGATAGGCGGCAACGCACGACAGTGAGAGTTGTCTCATCAGGTTCGCCAGATCGCTGGTCTCCGAAACGTAGACGATCGGATTGAAACCGTTTTTGATCCCCCATTGCCGCCTCATGCCGATGCCGTATTGGCCATAGAAATTGACATGATCCGCTATGCGGCTGAGGGGGATGTCGCAAAAGCTGACGACCGGAAAGGCCACGGCATCAATTTCCTTCGCGACAAACCAGGCAATATCTTCGAGACTGTATTTCGGGAAAAACCCGTTTTTGAGGATGTTCTTCAGGACGTCGAGATTCTTGGTGAAGTGAAACAGTGTTCGGGAACGCGGTGCGGCCATTTATTCTCCTCATTAAAAATCGTTGTGCAAAATGATCCGGATTGAACCCGGGACCAAGAGGGCGCATCGCCATAGCACCTGTCATGTCGAAGCGCCGAGCGAAGCATCTTGTTTTTTCAACATTCCGTAACAATTATATTCTTTACTTCATTCAGCATAACCGCGACGGCAAACCCGACTTGACGAGACCGCCTCCAAGCCGGGGTGACGCATCGCATATTCATTTATGTCATGCCGGACCCCGATCCGGCATCCATTCACAGGATGAAACGCGCTGCAAATGAACCCCGGGTTGGTGCCCGGGGTGACGAATGGTTACGCCTACTTGCACTCCCCTTCATGGAAGACGATGGCCTGGAAGGTGGAGAACTTGGCCCCCTGGCGCCAGGCGTCCTGGGACAGGCCCGCCTTCACGGCCAAATGGTCGAGCATCGTGTCCCGGTCCCAGCCCTGCTCGGGCGCCACCTGGGGAAGGAACACGGCGGACCGGCCTTCCTTGCTGAGCACCACCCCGTCGCGTCCGACAACAATATCCTGGTAACCGGGAACAGGCTTCATGGGCGTCAGAACCGAAATTTCGACTTCCAAGTCCTTCAGTTCGGATGCGTTGACCGGAGAGAAACGCGGGTCCTGGAACGCGGACTGGAGGGCCATGGACCCGACCAGTTTCCCCAGCGGCATGTCGGGGACCAGCCGTCCGATGCAGCCCCGGAGCTGCCCCCTTTTCTTGAGGGTCACGAACACCCCCCGCGGCTGCTGAAGGAGCGGGGCAAAACCGCGCGCCAGGGGCAGGGTCTGCGAGGTCAGATACCAGGTGATCGATTCCCGCGCAAAGGCCAGGAGGGCCTTTTTGTCCTCCGAACGGAGGTTCGTCTCCGCCGTGACGGGCGCAGGTCGTTCCAGGGAACGGGAATCATAACGCTCCGGCTCGACCGTCAGCGCCACGGCGCCGTAACCGACGACCCGGTTCTGTTCGCCGATGATCGTGTCTCCCGAATGGGCGTAACTGACAACACGTGCCCCCTCGGCCCCCAACGCCTTCGCGGCCGCCATGGCGGTCATGATCGGCCCTTCACCGCAGGCGCAGGTATGGAGGTTCGGTACCCGTCGGCTCATCTGCGTCCGGATGGTGTTCTCAACCATGTGCGGGTCAAGAGTGACGATGGCATCCAGAACGGCAAGATCGGACGTCACCGCATCATTCGCCGAAGGGTAATGCGCAAGATCCGAACTGGCCACAATCAGGGCGCGGCGGTTTTTCAGGACCTTGCCCAGAGCCTGACCCAAATGCGCGCACATGCCAAAGTCAGGTGTCCCAATCAGGATGGGGACGATCTTTGCCTTGGGGAAAACCACCTGAACAAAGGGCACCTGCACTTCAATGGAATGTTCGGCGGCATGAACCCCCTTGTCGGCGACACAATCCCGGTCTTCACGGAGCAGCTCGGCGTTGACCTCCTGGTCGATCTCCGCAATACCCAGGGGGGTACGGAATCCCCGCCCCGGGTAGAGGCCGACTTTGCGGAACCCCGCCGACGCGTGGTTCGTCCCCAGAAGAACCACCACATCGACCGGCCGGTTCCTGGCCTGGTTATAGCCGTCGGCGGCCACCTGCCCGGAGTAGATATAGCCCGCATGGGGCAGAATCAGGGCGATCGGCTTTTTGATCTTCGCCGGCACAGCGGCGTTCATGTAATTTTCAATGCCCTGCTTCAAAACAGCGGCTGAGTCGGAATAAAACTGTCCCGCCACAGCGGGAGAACGAACGTCTCCCGAGGGTTCCCCGCATGCATCCATCATCATTGCACCCCCTAATAAGAAAAACCCGAGGACCAACACCCCCATCCATTTTCTGTTCATGGGTCGCCTCATTTTTTCTTAAGACCATACCCCGGCGATTTTCTCCCCACAGAAAACACACCGGCCGTTTTTCATCTGTATTTCATTAATAAAGAAGCTGCTTCTTCTGATTACCACCTTTCGGCACCGGGGACAATAGGTGTGGTTCCCCGGGTGGTCGGGCACATTGCCGACGTAGGCGTAACGAATCCCCCGCGCCATCGCAAATTCCCGAGCCCGTTCCAGGGTTTTAACCGGCGTCGGCGGCAGGTTCAACAGTTGATAATCCGGGTGGAACCGGGTGAAGTGGATCGGTACATCCGATCCGATTTCGCCCGCCACCCAATCACAGAGATCCTTCATCATTTTATCCGAATCGTTGAGGGTCGGCACGACCAGGTTGACAATCTCCAGGTGCGCCCGGCTTTTCGCCACCTGCTTGATGCTCCGGAGGACCGGAGTCAATTCCGCGCCGCACACCTTGCGATAGAAATCCGGGCTGTAGCCCTTCAGGTCGATCTTGATTGCATCGAGGGCTTCGCACATCTCCGCCAGGGGGGCTTCGTTCATGAACCCGCAACTGATGAGAACGGATCGGCGCCCCTCCTTTTTCGCCAGCCGGGCGATGTCGAGAAGATATTCCGTAAACACCGTCGGCTCATTGTAGGTAAAAGCGATAACCGGCGACCGACGCTCCCGGGCGGCCCGAACCGCCTTCTCCGGGGACACATAGGTGATGGGCTGGTCCTCCGGCTTGATTTGGGAAAGCTCCCAGTTCTGGCAGAATTTGCAATGGAGGGGACAACCCGCCGTGGCCATGGAAAAGGCTTCAGCGCCGGGAAGGAAATGATAGAAAGGCTTCTTTTCAATGGGATCGACATGAACGGCAAGAGGACGACCGTACACCAGGCTCCGCAACTCCCCCTTCACGTTCATCCGGGCACGGCACCTGCCCCGTTCGCCTTCGCGGATGACACATCCCTGAGCGCACAGAAGACACTTGACGACTTTTGAACGATGTGGATGGCTTTTGCCCTGCACCTCCGGCAGGTGGCAGACAGCGCAATCACCGCCGTCGGAAAGCGGAGCGGTCCAGAAGCGCGCCCGTGGCGCCGTGCGGATCAGTTCCTGACCGTACGCTCCCGCCCAAGCCAGACCGGAGGAATTGTTGCATAAATCCATAATTGTGCGGGCCAGGGCAGGGGACAGCGACAACCCTGCCAGACAGGGAGTGTATCGCCACACGGTTTTAAGCAGTTCTCGTCGGGAAAGCATGGAACACCCTCTCAAAAATCAGATCGGTTCCCTCATCCATTCCCCGTCCTTGACCCGGAGGTAGGTCTGCACCTTGTCTCGGATCGAGTCGGGGAGCTTGATTCCCAGTTGTCTCAACCGCTTTTCGTATTTTTCGAAAGAACGGGTGTGCTGGGACGTGTTGATGAAGATCTGGAGAAACGACCGGATGCTTCCTTCCAATTCCCGGCGAAATTCCATGTCCCGGTTCAACATATCCTCGACGGGGGCGAGGGCCCGGTAATTGATCGGGCGGCAGATGGCCCGGTAGGCGACGAAACGCTGGAGGATATCGGATTCGTAGTCTTTCTCGCGAATGGCCTGCTCCACGATGTTCAGGTTGATGCAGTCCATGATCTGGAAATCGTATTCTCCGCCGATGATCTCCTGAACGGAGCGCATGGCCTCCTGGTAGCGGTCGCAGTGTTGAAATTCCTTGTCACACTCGTTGGTACAACGCACGTAAAGGACGAAATCGATATCGGACCCGGGCTGGGACAGTCCCATGTTGACGGATCCCATAACGTCCATGGCGATGTCCTGATGAATCTTCTCATCGAAGCGCAGAGCGACCTCCTCCAACTGCTCCAGACGTTCATCCGTCTCTACCGTCTGGAATGATCGGTAGAAATTTTTGATTTCATTGTACAGTTCAAATTCCGGAATATGGGAGTATTTCTCTATCCGGGCGTCATAATTTTTACCCATCCTATGCGCGGCGTAACGTTCCGGATCGACAATCCTCTCCTGCCATTGGCCGTTCTCCCGGACATAATCGGCCATATCGTATATGCGTTCTTCCACGAGCTTCTTGTAACGGATATGCTCGACTTTCCGCCCATCCAGTTCGATCTCATAGAAAAAGCCCCCTTCGGCGACCCGACCGGAAAGTTCCGTCACCTCGCCGAAGATGGAGGGGTTCAGATAAACCGTCCCCTGGGCCTCCTGAAGCCCCCACTCGTTGTGGACATGACCGAACAGGCAGAGCGGGACTTCATGGGTATCACAATAAGCCCGCAACGACGGTGAACCGGAGGTCCCGTAGGTCGTAACCCGGTCCCGAATGCCGTGGGCAGGCTGATGGACCGCAATGACATCCGGTACATTGGCCTTGAAGAACTGGTACATCTCATTTTTTTCAACATCGACACCGATACCGGCGTTATGGCGGATGACGTATTTCTCGGGCACCCCCGGCGTCCAGAGATCGGCTCCGCCGTAGCCGGCAAGTTTCAGCCCGTCGATGTCGTAGGCATGCAGATGCAGATCCCGCCGGTGAAGCGCGGTGAATTTCAAATTCATGTCATAATTACCCGGAAGGCAGTACACCCTCGCTTCCGGCTTGAAAGACATCATGTTCTCCAAGACCCGGTATTTCTGACGCATGACCCGGCGCGCCCGGTCGGTGTACGCCTGGTACTTCTTGCCTTTTGCCCGTACATCGTCGGTCGTCTCCGAGGCATCCAGGAGGCTGTCGACAAAGTCCTCGATATAGAGATCTGTCCGCTCCATCTTTCGGCGGAGGCTGTAGAAAAAGGTTTGGAGTTCGTGATAGTTCATGGCCGTGGTCATGGTGTAAAACGGGATATCGATCAGGTCCCCCGCAATGATGTAGACATCCGCCGCGGTTCCATCCAGCAGAATTTTCACCCTTTCAAAAAAGCCGTGAACATCAGTGGCAAAAATGATCTTCATTAGAAACGTTTAACTCCTCGACTACGCACAGGACATCTTGCTGATATCGCTGATATCATGGTGTTGTCACCGACACAGGAAGCATTGATCAGGACGCCATATCAGTGAAGTCTATCGTCTCGACCGAAAAATACTTCATGTGTCTCCTTTTTCCCAGTACAAGCAGGCCGCACCCACAAGTGGAGCTCGCGGATCCAGAATGACATGGACCGGCATGTTTTCCATGAGTTTTGACATGCGTCCCTTTTCCTTAAAGGACCGGAGAAATCCCCCTTCCTGCAGAAACGGCACAATCCGCGGCGGAATACCGCCCCCCAGATATACACCGCCCGTCGCCATGACCTTCAGGGCGAGGTTTCCCGCCTCGGCACCAAGGATTGACGCATAAAGACGCAGCGTTTTCACACAAAGAGGACAGGGATCATCCCGGCGCATGGCAGCCTCCACAATTCGGGGGACAAAATCAACCGTGTCGGCCGGCGTCGCCGAGTCCTCAGCCGACAACGCTTCCCGGCAAAGCCCTTGTAAATATCGATATATTCTACCGATTCCCGGACCCGAACAAACCCGTTCACAAGAAACCCGTTGCCTTCCCGCAATGACATATTGCCAGAGAGCCAGTTCTTCCTCATTGCGGGGCGCAAAATCCGCGTGCCCTCCTTCCGTGGCATGAGCCCGCCACCGAGCACCGCCGCGGACAAGGAAGGCTTCGCCAAGCCCCGTTCCAGGGGCAATCACCGCTACATTCCCGTGTGAATCGGCCTGCCCCGCCTGAAGCGTCAGGATCGCCCCTTCCTCCAGATGACGGATCGATGCCGCCATAGCCAGCACATCGTTTACCAGCAGCACCGAGGGGACACCCAACACCTCCCGCAGGTGGTCCACTTCGAGAACCCAAGGCAGGTTCGACAACAGGGCTTTTCCTTCGACTACCGGACCGGCTACCCCGAAAACGGCGCCTTCCACTGCCTGAACGGTTTCTGACAGGAACTCCCGCACCATGCTCTCGAGACTGCCATATTGCCCGCTCGGGAAAACCGCCTGAAGCCGGGGCTCCTTTAACAAACCCTCGGCGCTGGCAAAAATCGCCAGGCGGGTTTTTGTCCCACCGACATCGCCGACCAGAATCATAAGCCCCTCCCGGCAGACAGGGTTTCGTCCTCCAGCCATTGCCGATAGGCCTTGTCCAGAAAATCGATCTGTGTTGCGACAATCTCGGGCACGTCGTAGGCGTGAATCTCCCGGACGGCCGCAACGATCTCTTCAAATAAATCGGTCCGGCTCTTGACCGTGAGACGCCATTCTTCGGCCTCCTCTACCTGACCCTGCCAATGGTAAATGCTCCTCAGGGGACCGTCGATCTGGGCGCAGGCCGCAAGGTGCCGATGTACCAGGGATCGGGCAATCCGCTCTGCCGCCTCCCGGCTGTCTGTCGTTGTAACGACCTGGATAAAAGTTCCCATTTTCCGGCTCCTTTTCCTCTTAACCGACCGTTCCCATTTTACACGGTTGCCCTGTTTTCGCAACCTCGGATTGGGTGCCTCGGATTAAATGGCGAATTGGAAGGGTGGTCAACCAGTGAATGAATGCTCAGAAAACAAAACCCCCTCCCGGAGAGGGGGTGCTTTTTCGACGGTCAGGTTATGCTGGTTCCGTTAAAAAACCGGAATAAATTCAAACTCCTCTTCCCGCAGTTTGGCTTGGGCGGCGGCCAGGCGGGCGATCGGGACTCTGGGTGTGGAACAGGAAACGTAGTTGAGTTTGACGTGATGACAGAAGCGGATCGATTCAGGATGGCCGCCCTGTTCACCACAGATGCCGACCTTCAGGTCGGGCCGGCTTCGGCGCCCCAACTTGATCGTAATGTCCATCAGGCGTCCGACGCCGCGGATATCGAGGGTCTCGAAGGGATTGCCCGTCAGCACGTTGGTCTTGGTGTACATGGGAAGGAATTTGTTTTCCGCATCCTCGCGGCTGAAGGAAAAGACCGCCTGGGTGAGATCATTGGTCCCGAAGGAAAAAAACTCCGCGATTTCTGCCAGACGCGCTGCCCGCATGCAGGCGCGGACGGTTTCGATCATGGAACCGAACTTGAAGTTGACGGCGACGCCGTATTTCTTTTCAACTCCCTTCTTGGCTCTCTCCATGTAGGTCGCCACGCGCTGCAACTCGCTGGCGTTGATTACTTGGGGGACCATGATTTCACCGTGTACGTCGATGCCCGCCCTGATGCATTCCGCAATGGCTTCCAGAATGGCGGTGATCTGCATAGTGTATATGTCCGGATAGGTGATGCCCAGACGCACACCGCGGTGGCCCAGCATCGGATTGACCTCGCTTAAGGCGATCACCTTTTTCAAAACTGCCTGCTTGTGGTCCATCAATTCCTGGATGATGGAGGTGGATTTAATCTCAGCCAGTCTGCCCTGGAGATTTTTGAAAATGTCCGCAAACTGCTTGTACAATTCCGGACTGATCAGCTTCAGCGTGTCCGAGAGTTCGCCAAGGTTCCTGATGGTGTCGCGATCCCGCATATGCCGGAGCTGAGTGATTTCATCCTCCAGGGTCTGGATTTCCGGTAAAAATTCGTGCAGCGGCGGATCCAGGAGGCGTACCGTGACGGGCAATCCGTTCATGGCTGTAAAAATACCTTTGAAATCATCACGTTGGATGGGGAGAAGTTTATCAATGGCAATTTTGCGTTTCTCCTGAGTATCGGCCAGAATCATCTCCTGCACGATGGGCAAGCGGTCCACATCATTGAACATGCGCTCCGTTCGACACAAACCGATACCCATGGCGCCGTATTCCCGGGCCTTGGCTGCCGCCTTCGGGGTGTCGGCGTTGGCCATGACTTTCAGTTCCGCGATTTCATCCGCCCAGGATAAAAGGGTAATGAGTTCCGTGAAAAATTCGGGTTCAATGGTCGGAATTTCACCGGCGTAAACGTCGCCGGTCGATCCGTCGAGGGTAATCACGTCGCCTTCATGCAGAATCCGCTCGCCGATCCGGGCCGTCTTGGCGCGGACATCAATGGTAATTTCTTCGCAACCGGACACGCAGGGCTTTCCCATGCCCCGGGCGACGACGGCCGCATGGGAGGTTTTTCCGCCACGGCTGGTCAGGATACCTTGGGAGGCGAAAAAGCCATGGATATCTTCCGGTTTGGTTTCTTCCCGGACGAGAATGATTTTTTCACCCGCTTCACCGCGTTCCTGAGCCGTATCGGCGTCAAAGACGATCAATCCTGAGGCGGCACCCGGTGACGCGGGCAGTCCCGTCACCAGGGGTGCCGCCTTGACGGACGGCGAAAGGCGCGGCGCCAGCAGCTGTTCCAGAAGCGCCGGTTCGATCCGCAGGAGGGCCCGCTCCTTGGTGATCAGGCCCTCCTGGAACATTTCCACGGAGGTCTGCACCATGGCCCGGGCGTTCATTTTGCCGTTGCGCGTCTGCAGGCAGTAAAGCGTACCCTGTTCGATGGTGAACTCAAAATCCTGAACTTCTTTGTAATGGAATTCCAGCTTGTTGCGTAACTCAAGCAATTGTCTATACATCTCGGGCATCTCCTGCGCCAGCTCGGTGAGCGGTTTCGGTGTCCGGATGCCCGCCACGACATCTTCCCCCTGGGCGTTGGTGAGATACTCTCCGAAAATGACGTTTTCTCCCGTGCCGGGATTGCGGGTAAAACCGACGCCGGTGGCGGAATCGTTGCCCATGTTGCCGAAGACCATGGTGACGACATTGACCGCCGTGCCGTTTGCCATGGCCGGAGTGATTTTGAACTGTCTGCGATAATCGACGGCTCGGCGCCCGTTCCAGGAGAGAAATACCGCCTGGATGGCGATTTCCATCTGCCGATAAGGGTCATCCGGAAAGGGTGCTCCCGTCTGTTCGGCCACGACGATCAGAAAGGCACCGCACAACTCCTTCAGGTGGTCCGCCGTCAGATCGACGTCCTGGACGGCGCCATATTTTGCCTTGACGGATTTCATGCAGTCGTCAAAATGCTCATCCGCGACACCCAGGGCCACCTTACCGAACAACTGGATGAACCGGCGGTAGGCGTCATAAACGAAACGCGCATTGCCGGTCCGTCGGATCAGGCCGGCGGCGGTGCGCTCGTTCAAGCCGAGGTTTAGAATCGTGTCCATCATGCCGGGCATCGACATGGCAGATCCGGAGCGGACCGATACCAGCAGGGGATTATCCTCACTTCCAAATTTTTTTCCTGTGGCCTGTTCCAAGCGGGTGATATGGCTTTTCATTTCATCCATCAGGCCTTTCGGGAGGGTAGCTTTCTTTAGATATGCAAGACAAGCGGCGGTGGTGATGACGAAACCGGGGGGTACATTGAGGCCGATCTGGGTCATTTCGCACAGATTGGCCCCTTTCCCGCCGAGCAGCATCTTGTCCTTCCCGTCACCTTCTGAAAACGCATAAACATGCCGACCACTTACAGCCATACTCGACCTCCTTGGTTTTGAAAGACGGGTGTTGCGGATGGAACTTAATGCGAAAAATCCGGTTAAAGATACAAACTAAAACAATCAAGACTGGAAGAACGTGTGAATCATAACGAGAACGGTGACTTATGGCTTGCAGTATAGGGAGCGGCCGCCTTGGTGTCAAGGGATTTGTCGATTTTCAAACAATTCTGCAAACGGTACCATATGGCGGCGCCAGTGCCGGCTCAAGCCTCGACAAAGTCCCGTCATGATTATTTTTTGTCTAAAAAGAATGACATGGACTGGCTCGGAATGTGCTCCTGTTTCCAGAATACCGCCATCTTTGCGCCTGGCATGGGCGGCGTTCGTACGGAGGTTCATCAACAAGCGGCAGATCTGTGTGGGATCTGCATTATGTACAGGCACTGCCGTCCGAAACAATCTATGATAGAAGGATTGGCGTCTATAATATCAGGTAGTTGGGCTGGTTAAACTGGCTCTTGTCCTGTGGGAAAAAGATAGACATATCCGGGTAATTC
>CAYOYJ010000084.1:0-11363 GCA_964408155.1 uncultured Syntrophales bacterium | reverse complement strand
AAAAAAATTGCCGACCTGCCGTTTGCCGTCGGGGTTTACCGTCCGCCCAGTGAAGGGGGCAGCGCTTCGCTGCTGCTTCGAATCACGGAAAATTGCCCGTGGAATAAGTGCACGTTCTGCGAAATGTACAAAGGGGAGACCTTTGTGCTGCGCGGCGTCAAGGACATCAAGGCGGATATCGACAACGTGAAGCGCATCAGCGACGAACTGGCCGCCGTTTCGATGCAACTGGGCCACGAGGGCCGGATCACCCGGGAGGTGGGGAGTGTCCTGTTGCAGGCCGAATCGTCCCTTTACGACAACTACGGCTTCATCACGGTTTTCAACTGGCTCGCCTCGGGGGGAAAGACGGCCTTCCTGCAGGATGCCAACACCATCATCATGAAGCCCGATGAGCTGGTCGAGGTGCTCAAACACCTGCGGGAAACGTTGAAAACGCTTGAGCGGGTGACCTCCTATGCCCGGTCCAAGACGCTGGCCCAGCGAAAACCGGAAGACCTCAAGGCCATCCGGGAAGCGGGGCTGGATCGCCTCCATGTCGGGATGGAATCCGGGAACGACGAGGTGCTGGCTGCCATCCGCAAGGGGGTGACGAGCGCTGAACTGATCGACGGCGGCCAAAAGGCCATGGCCGCGGGTTTTCAGCTTTCCGAGTACTGGATGCCCGGTCTGGCCGGCATGGAACTCTGGCGGCGGCACGCGGAAGACACGGCGCGTGTCCTCACCGCCATTAATCCCCACTACATCCGCTCCCGTCCTTTCGTTCCCAGCCCCCGCACGCCGATTTACGAGGAGCTGGCGCAGGGGAGGCTGAAGGTCAGTACACGCCATGAGCGTCTGGAAGAGTTGCGCGTGACGATCGAAGGGCTGGAGGTGACCTCACGGGTCTGTTTTGACCATATGATGAACTCCTGGCGAAACCGCCGTGGGGGGCTCCTTTTTCACCAGGATTACGAGGGCTACCAGTTCCCGGAAGAAAAACAGCACGTGCTGAACCTGATTGAGGAAGGTCTCGCCGTGGGCGAATAACAATTTAATCCGAGGAAAATCCGGGACACTTCCCCATTTCTTGATGAGTATAAGTAAATATTCGTTATTAATGTGTTTATGGCCAAGATGCTTCTAATCAGCATCATCAGTGTTTTGTGTGGGAAATGGTCATGCCCCCGTGCAGGCGAAGAAAAAGTAAACCGCACATGGCGGAAAGTCAATCATTTATTTGGGTTAAAACAACTTTAATTGCGGCTGGTTCGGTTGTCCGGAACGGGTGATTCGTGAGAGTAGCCGGGTAGGTGGTTCAACCTGCTGATCGGACTATTTAATGGTGGGCGGAGCCCAGCCTACAGAACTGCCGGCGATTGTGATTTCTATTCTCCCGATGTCACTTCAAAAAAATGTGGCGTTGGTAAGCCTTCAAATAGCTGTTTTACTCTACTGCCAGCTTCCTCATGAATAGTACTGCTGTGCAAAGCCATAAATGTGTCGTAACTTTCGTGTTCAACAATCGCTACATAATTGCCTCCTTCTCGGGGTTTCAAAAGCCGCCTCTTGATAAGACCTTTCTGTTTTGCAAATACATCATTTGACCAAGCAAACCATTCACGAAACTCAGCGTCTTTTCCCTCTTTGATCGGGGGAAAATCAATGATAACGACAAACATAGTTAGCGAGCCTCCTTTCAAGTCTATTAATTGCATCATGATCAAGAGCATTGTCACAGGAGGGATGCATGATCTCTTCCCTGCGACACAAGAACCCTTAACACCCAGCCATCATGGCTTCCACTCTTACTCGCTTTTATAATTTTGTACTTGTCACTTTCTTAGCTTTCTTTCTGCCGGGACTCACTCGTCAGGTATTCTCTTAAAGCAACTGCCTGATTAAATTCCGAATCTCTTGCGGAAAACAGGAGTGTCAGGCGGCCGGTTGCCGCTTTTTCAAGCAAAGTCGCCGCCAACTCCGGTTTGCCGTCAAGCTCCCGGAAATAGGAACTTTTGAAGGCCGTCCACTTCAAGGGATCGTGATTGAACCATTGCCTCAGAGCCGTGCTTGGCGCGATTTCCTTCAACCAGAGGTCAACACCCGCAGCCGCTTTTGCGACGCCCCGCGGCCAGATGCGATCTACCAGAACGCGATATCCGTCTTCCGGACCGGCCGCGTCATAAATGCGTTTTATCCGTATGTCGATTTTCATATCCCCTCCGAGCGTATCCGATCCGGAGCAACGAATCATTTTTTCAGAAAACTCAACCGGATTCCACGGATGAGAAATATCAGCAATGCAAAGGCGCCGACGGAGAAGATCACATCCGGGACCAGACGCGCCCAGCTCAGCATGCGGATAACCTCGCCGGTCGTGATTTCCGGACTGCGGGCATACCACAGGCCGTACTTGACCGCATAATAAAACTGGTAAAAACCCGTGGGGATCAGACTGAAGCTCGCCATTGCCGCCAGCCCCCCGTTCAATCCCCAGAAGCTCCACTTCAGCAGACGATCCGACCAGGCGGCGCGGGATAAGATATGCCGGACGGAGAACAGGAGCAGGGAAATCGCCAGCATGCCGTACACGCCGAAAAGCGCGGTATGCGAGTGGATCGGGGTCGTATAAATGCCCTGGGCGTAGTAAAGAACAATGGGCGGATTGATCAGGAAGCCGAAAACGCCGGCGCCGACAAGATTCCAGAACGCAACCGACGTGAAAAAATAGATCGGCCAGCGATATGCGAAGGCCTTTCCTCCCGTCCCAATGACCCGGAGATTGTGGGCCGCTTCAAAGCCCAGCAGGGCAAGCGGAACGACTTCCAGGGCCGAAAAGACGGCGCCCAGCGCGACAATGGCGGTCGGGGTTCCCGTCCAGTACAGATGATGAAATGTGCCGATCACGCCGCTGCCCAGGTATAAAAAGATAATGAAGTAAACGCTTGTCAGGGCGAATTTCCTGCTGACGGCGCCGATATGCGAAAGCAGAAAGGCCATGACCACCGTGGCGAACACCTCGAAGAATCCCTCGACCCAGAGGTGAACGACCCACCATCGCCAGTATTCCGCATCGGAAAGATGGCTGTTCTTTCCGTACAAAAGCCCCGCCATATAAAAAAGCGGAATCGTGACGGCGCTGTAAAGGAGCATATGGGTCAGGCCGCCGCTGTCGTTTTCACTTTGCAGGGCCGGGCGTATGGCCCGCCGGACCAGCACCAGCCAGATGAGCATCCCGGCAATCAGCAGCAGTTGCCAGACCCGCCCCAGCTCGATATACTCGTAACCCTGATGACCGAGAAGGAATCCATTCCCTCCCAGCAAGCCGTAAATGGAAACCCAGGTTCCGGTCAGACTTCCGACGACCACGACGACAAGCGCCGCGAACAGCGTCCATACCCATCCGGCCTGACCCCTGGGCTCTCTGCCGACGAACGGTCCGATAAAAAGACCGGCGGCGAGAAAGCAGGTGGCGATAAAAAATATGGATAATTGGACATGCCAGGTGCGCGCCGTCACGTAAGGCAGAATGCCGGCCAGCGAAACACCGTAAAACGCATTGCCTTCCACCGTATAATGGGCGGTCAATGCCCCCAGGCCGATCTGGAGGATAAAGAGCAAAACCGCCGTCAGGAAGTAGATTAACGTGGCTTTCTGACTTGCCGTCGGAACCGGTTCGGCAAAGTCCGTCCTGAGTCGAACGGCATCATAGGCGTCCTGTCCCACATAGCGCTGATAGACGAACAGGGCCGCCGCAATGGCGAAAATCAGAAGAATCACGCTGACGATCGACCAGATGAGGGTGTCGGGCAGCGGTTCATTGCCCACCAGCGGGTCATACGGCCAGTTGCTGGTGTAGGTATGCGGCGCGTCCGGCCGAAGCGTTCCCGCCGCCCAGGCGAGCCAGGCGAAGAAGCTTGAAATCTGCTTTCCCTGTTCTATCGTCCGGACGATGCCGGGCTGCAGGCTGATCCGTTCGTCGCCTTTCGCAAACAGGTTCGTATAATATTCCGTCAGGACGTGAAACGCTTCGGATTGAAATGCCGTGAAATGCAATACCCCGGTTTGGGGATCGTACCGGTTTGTTTTGATTTCCTGCTTGGCCAGGATTTGCAGACGCGCCTGTTCGGTCGGTTCCAGGCGATCAAAATCGGCTTGCGTAAATTGTTTGGCCTGTCCGGCTGAAAGGCCGTGATGGCGGGCCGCAAGATACAGACCCAGGCGGTGCAGGTAATCAGCCGACCAGTCCGGCGCGAGATAGGAGCCGTGCCCCCAGATCGTCCCGATGTGCTGCCCGCCTCGACTGAAATAGTAATTCTGGCCGTTGAGAATGTCCTCGAGGGTGATGATGGTTTTGTCGTCATCACGGACGATCTTTTGAGGAATCGGGGGCTTGTCCCTGTTGATGAGATAGCCGCCAAAGATGAGAACGGCAAACGTCAGGACAAGAAAAAAAAGGAAGAAAGCCCTTAATCGTGGTGAGTGCATCCATTACCTCCCGTCAAGCCTTCGTCGTCTTCGGATTGACCGCTGCGGTTCAACTCAGGTAAATGTTGCCGAGGGTCTGAATCAATGCGTGGAACGCCTCGTGCTTTCCGGCGCCGATGCGCTCTTCTTCAATCCCGTCAAACCCCTCCTGCAATTCTCTCTGTTTCGTTTCGGGGAGCATGTGATCCGCCGTATCGAAGAGGATGCCGTTCTCCTTATCGATATGCCCGGACAAAAGAGCCACATATTCCTGGATGTTGTAAAGAACATCCTTCAGGGCCGACCTCTCACCCTGATCGTAAGTCCTGAAGGACCCGTCCATGGCCCGGACAAGCTCCCTGCCCAGAACGTGCTCGTCCAGCATGACACCGATGGGGCCGCCGTCCCTGGGAACGCCCGCGGCTTCCAGTGCGGGGAAGAGGAGTTCCTCTTCCTTGGCGTGATGACACTGATCCACGAAAACCCGTAAAAAATCCAGGATGGCGGTGAAATGATCTTTATCCAGCTCACCGTTATCCCGGGCTCGCTTCCGTACGGCTTCCATGATCCGAAGCATCACGCGGATGCCCTCATGCTCGTCTCTCAACTGCCGACTGGCTTTCATCTCCATGACAACCTCCCACGAATTATTTTCTCCGGCGAAGGGACCCGGAAGCTGAAAACGTCTTCACGTCCGGGCCGGCGATTTCCTCAGGACAACAGCCCGGCCAGTTTCCGCCCGAACTCAAAACACTGTTTCAGGCCGGCGTCATCGGGATTCCACATGACCTTCAATCCCTCATCGACAAGTTGAAAACCTGATTTCTCCAGATGCTCCGACAGCACCTTCGGCGATTCACCGCTCCATCCGTAAGAACCGAAGGCCGCCGCCTTTTTCCCGGCAAACCGGAGCCCCCTGATCTCTTCCAGGATGGAAGCGACCGCCGTCAGAATCCCCCGGTTAATGGTGGGCGAGCCGACCAGGATGCCTTTTGATTTGAACACTTCCGTAATGGCGTCGTTCTTGTCTGTTTTCGCAACGTTGAAGAGCTTGATGTTCACATTCGGATCGGCGGACTTGATGCCGCAGGCGATGGTCTCCGCCATGATTCTCGTAGCGTTCCACATGGTGTCGTAGAGAATGGTGATCTGGTTTTCCTTATAGTTGCCCGCCCATTCGACATACTTAGTCACGATCTGAGTCGGGTTGTCCCGCCAGACGACGCCGTGGCTCGTGCAGATCATATCCACCGGCAAATTGAAGGCGAGGACTTCCTTGATCTTCTTGTCCACCAGCGGGCTGAAAGGGGTCAGAATGTTGGCGTAATATTTGATGCATTCGCTCATCAGTTCCGACTGATCCACCAGGTCGTTGAACATGAATTCGGAGGCGTAGTGCTGACCGAAGGCGTCATTGCTGAAGAGGATGTTGTCACCGGTGAGGTAACAGAACATGCTGTCGGGCCAGTGCAGCATCATCGCCTCGACAAAGATCAGCTTCTTGTCTCCCAGATCCAACTGGTCGCCGGTTTTGACGACCTGGAAGTTCCAGTCTTTGTGATAGTGGCCCCTGAGTGACTTGACGCCGTTGGCGGTGCAGTAGATCGGTTTGTCGGGTATGTGGCGCATCAGTTCGGGCAGGGCGCCGCTGTGGTCGCTCTCCGCGTGATTGGCAATGACATAGTCTATCTTGTCCAGGGGTATCACTTCGGCAAGATTCTCCACATACTCCCGGGCAAACGGGTTCCAGACCGTATCGATCAACGCCACCTTCTTTTCTTTAACGAGATACGAATTGTACGTCGATCCGCGATGCGTGGAATACTCGTCCCCGTGAAAGCGCCTGAGTTCCCAGTCGATCTTCCCTACCCAGGAAACATTGTTTTTGATCGTGATTTCTTTCATTTCTTTCTCCTTTCCTTCGTTTGAGATGTCGGCCTCATCAGGCGTCGCCGTCGGATCGCTTAACCCCTGGTTCGAGATGATTTTCGGTGTTGCATCGACGGTCCGTCCGCGTCTTCTCCGACCGCCGGCTTTGACCGATGTCGTACATGTCCTTTTGTAAGGCGAGTGTCGGGCCACATTGTAGACGAAATTGATTATTTGTAAATAGCGTATTTAGGGGGTTTGAGAATCTATATTTCTTTTCCGGTGTTTCTGCGGGTACGCGGCCGAGACGACCGGAAATCCGGTCATGCGTCACGGCACGGGCTTCGCAATGCGGCTTGACGGAATCAGCGATTCAGACGGTCTTCCTCGTCCGCTTTACCGCGGAAGACGCGGTACTGAAAGACATGGTAAATGATAATCACCGGCAGGACGAGGCAGAAAACGGCCAACTGCGTGATCTGGGATTTCGCGGAGGAAACGAACAGCGGGAGGGACGCGAGGGCCGGAAAGAGTCCCGGGTACGTGCTGAGCAGCGCCGTGAAAAGGGCGATGAAGCAGCCGGCCGCCGGGAGGAAAAGGGGTTTTTCCTTTCCCTGCATCAGGCAGCGCAACAGCACCAGGGAGAGGATCAGGGCGACGCCGAAAGCGGTGTACAGGATGACCGGATGCTGTGGTTGAGGAATGCTGAGGCCCACGATGAAGCAACCGGCGGCCGCGATGAGAAAAACGGCGACTTTGCGGGCGACGATCCGGAAAAGGGCCTGGTTGTCCCCCGAAGTTTTGCCGATCAGGTACACGGCGCCGAAAAGGACATACGAAAAGATCAGGGTCATGGTCAGGCCGCAGGTGAAAGCACCGGCCGTCAAGGCCGACGCCGGCGGACGGGAAAAGGCCGAGTAAAAAACAATCTGCAGGGTCAGGACGACCGCCATCGCCTGGGAAAGGGTGAGAATGATGCTGCCCAGGGCGAAAAAGAACGTCCAGATCCGCCGGGACTCGTTTAATTCGAGGAGTTCAATGGCGACGCCTCGGATGACCAGTCCCAGGATGAACAGAAAAGCCGGGAGATACAGGACCGACAAAACACGGCCGAAGACCGCGGGAAACGATCCGAAAAAAAGACCGGCGAAGACGACCAGCCAGGTCTGGTGGGTGTGCCACACGCCGGAAAAGCTTTCCGTCATGTCCGACAAAACGTGCTGATCGCGTATCCACAAGCTCAGGATGCCGATGCCGGAGACCAGGCCGTCCGAGATCAGGTAGGTGAGGAAAACCACGGCCAGGGTCAGCATCCAGGCGTAGCCGATACAGGGTTGCCAGCAGTCGTTCGTCATTATTTATCCCCCCGCCGTGAAGAGGCGGCCCGGCCGCCGGTTGCCGCCGGTGATTCCGCGTCGGGTCCCCGGGCGATGATGCGGGCTGCCACATGGAGAAAAATCATAAAAAGGATTGAATAACCGATTACATAGGCGCTGAAGGTCAAACCGACGTGTCCCGCCGGCAACTGGGAAACCGCATCGCGGGTCCGCATCACCCCCTGGATGATCCAGGGCTGCCGCCCCATCTCCCGGACAATCCAGCCCGCCTCCACGGCCAGATAGGCGGCGGGCCCGGCCAGCATCCAGGCGTAGAGAAACCACCTGTTTTTGACGAAGCCGTCCTTACCCGGCCCATCCTTGTACCACAGCCAGGCGGACCACAGCACAAGAAACATCAGGGCGAAACCGATCGAAAACATGACCCGGAAGGCATAAAACGGCAGCACGACAGGGGGAATATCTTCCCCTGCGAACTCATTCAACCCGATGACCGTCCCGGTCGGATTGTAGGTGAGAATCAGGCTCAGAACGTAGGGCACTTCAATGGCCCAGTCGTTTCGTCCCTGTTGCGGATTCGGCCAGGCGGCGAGAATCCAGGAGGCGCCTTCACCCGGCGGATTGGTGTCCCAGTGGGCCTCGATGGCGCCCAGCTTGGCGGGCTGGTGCCTGGCGACGGCCTTGCCGGAAAAATCACCCTGCACCACCTGGAGAAACGCCAAAGCGAAGGCCGCGATGACGGCCGTTTTAAAGGACCGCAGAAAGAACTCCGTATGCCGTCCGCGCAGCAGATACCAGGCGGAAACACCCCCGACGACGAACACGGTGGTTTCAAGACAGGCCAGGTACATGTGAAGAAAAGCAGTCGGAAAATTCGGATTAAAAATCGCCCGGAAGTAATCGGTGACGACATAATGGGCGCCGTCGAAAACGACCCCGGCGGGGGTCTGCATCCAGGAATTGGCCGACATGATCCAGAAAGCGGAAATCGTGCTCCCCAAGGCGACCATTCCCGTTGAAAACAGATGCAGCCCCGGCGGCAGGCGTTTCCATCCCCAGACCATGATGCCCAGGAAGGCCGACTCCAGCATAAAACCCGTTGTGGCCTCGATGCCGATCAGTTCGCCGATGAATCCCCCGCGGTCCGCCGCGAAACGGGCCCAGTTCGTGCCGAACTCAAAGGACAGGGGGATGCCCGTCACGACACCCATGGCGAAATTCAGAACGAAAAGCCTGGTCCAGAACCGGACCTGGCGGTAATAGAAAGGGTCCTGACGCTTCAGCCAGAGCCATTCCAGGCAGAAAATCCAGAGGCTGAGGCCCACGCCTGAAATGGGCCAGAGGATATGAAAAAGCGCCTTGAAGGCGAACTGCAATCTGGAAAGGATCAGGGTATCGACAAAGAAATCCATGGGCCTCCGGGATGAAACGAAGGATTTAATTCAACGATCCACACACGGTCCGAAACGGCGACGGCCAATTTGAGTAACAGCTTTGACGGTCACCGTCAAGACCTTTGTGGAAAAAATCCGGTTCATGGTGTAATCAATCCGCGCAGGAGTAAATCACGTCATGAAAAATTTCCGTCTGGCGACCGAATTCCAACCCCGGGGTGATCAGCCCGCGGCCATCGCCGAACTGGTTCGCGGTGTTGAGGCGGGAAAGCCGCATCAGGTCCTGCTGGGCGTAACGGGATCGGGAAAGACCTTCACAATCGCCAACGTCATCGCGGCGGTCCGGCGGCCGGCGCTGGTGATCGCCCCGAACAAGACGCTGGCGGCCCAGCTTTACGGAGAATTCAAGAAACTTTTCCCGGAAAACGCCGTGGAGTATTTTGTCAGTTACTACGATTATTACCAGCCGGAAGCCTACCTCCCGAGCACGGACACCTACATCGAAAAGGATTCGTCGATCAACGACATGATCGACAAGATGCGCCATGCGGCCACCCACAGTCTGTTTGAGCGCAACGATGTCCTTATCGTCGCCAGCGTCTCCTGTATCTACGGTCTGGGATCGCCGGAGGCCTACTCCGGGATGCTTCTCCGGCTGGAGACGGGGATGGAAATCGACCGGGAAGCCGTTTTGCACAAGCTGATCGAGATCCAATATGAGCGAAACGACATCGATTTTCATCGCGGCACCTTTCGCCTCCGGGGCGACATCCTGGAAATTTTCCCGCCCTACGAGGAGGACCGGGCTTACCGGATCGAGTTCTTCGGCGACACGGTCGAAGCCATCCGGATGACGGACCCCCTGCGGGGGAAGAAAATCGAGGAATTGAAGCGGATTGCCGTCTACCCGGGGAGCCATTACGTGACCACACGGGACAATCTGGACCGGGCGATCGGCGATATCAGGGAAGAGCTGGCGCTGTCCCTTGCGGAGTTAAAGGAGCGGAACAAGCTCCTGGAATATCAGCGGCTGGAGCAGCGGACGTGTTTCGACATCGAAATGATGGAGGAGATGGGGTACTGCCGGGGCATCGAAAATTATTCCCGTCACCTGACGGGTCGCAAACCCGGGGAGCCGCCGCCGACCCTTATGGAGTATCTGCCCCGGGACGCCTTGATCATTCTCGACGAAAGTCACGTGACGATTCCCCAGTTGATCGGCATGTACCGGGGAGACCGGTCGCGCAAGGAAACCCTGGTCAAGTTCGGTTTTCGCCTGCCCTCGGCCCTGGATAACCGGCCGCTCCGTTTTGAAGAGTACGAGCGCTTTCCCCAGCAGCGGATCTACATTTCGGCCACCCCCGCCCAATATGAGCGTGACAAGGCCGCGGGGGAAGTGGTGGAGCAGATCATCCGTCCCACGGGACTCATGGATCCCGAAATTGTCGTCAAGCCCGCGACCCATCAGGTGGACGACCTCCTGGGCGAGATCCGGGAGCGCGTGAAAAGGGGGGAACGGGTCCTGGTGACGACCCTGACGAAACGGATGGCGGAAAACCTGACGACGTACTACCGGGAGCTGGGTGTGCGGGTGAAATATCTCCACTCGGATGTGCAGACGCTGGAACGGGTGGAAATCATACGCAATCTGCGCCTGGGCGCTTTCGATGTGCTGGTGGGGGTCAATCTGCTGAGGGAAGGTCTCGATCTGCCGGAGGTTTCCCTGGTTGCCATTCTGGACGCCGACAAGGAAGGGTTTTTGCGGTCGGAGCGCTCCCTCATCCAGACCAGCGGCCGCGCCGCGCGAAACGTCGCCGGGCGGGTGATCATGTACGCCGACCGGATGACCGGTTCGATCCGGGCCTGCATGAGAGAAACGACTCGCCGCCGGAAAATTCAGCGGCAATACAACGAGGACAACGGCATCACGCCGGAGACGGTGACGGCCGACATTCACAATATTCTCCATTCGATCTGCGAGGCCGATTATGTCGACCTGGCCGCGGTTGAAGAAAAAGCGCCGCCCGTTCATTCGCTGGGGGAGCTGGAGGAGGAAATCGGCCGTCTGACCCGGGAGATGAAAAAACACGCGAAAGATCTGGAATTCGAGAAAGCCGCCGAAATCCGCGATCAAATCGCGGCCCTGCGCAGATGGATATCGGCGTAGAGCAGAGCGCCGCCCTTGCGAAAAACTCCTTGACAAGGGACGGACAGATGGCATAGACAAGATAATCTTCAGATATCCTGGGTGGAAAGACCTGTCGCGGGGTGGAGCAGTCCGGTAGCTCGTTGGGCTCATAACCCAAAGGTCAGAGGT
>CAYOYJ010000083.1:0-11367 GCA_964408155.1 uncultured Syntrophales bacterium | reverse complement strand
TAAGGAGCTTGGTTCTGAGATTTGGGCACGATCTTGATTTCAACTCTTCTGTTCTTCTGGCGGCCCGCTTCAGTATCGTTTGTCGCCACAGACAACGCCTCCCCGAATCCCACCGCTTCGATGCGGTTCTCTCCTACGCCTCTTTGCACCAGCAAATTCTTTACCGCATGAGCACGGCGCTCGGACAGTCCCATGTTATACTCCTCAGACCCCACACTGTCGGTATGGCCTTCAACTCGAATGTATGTCTCAGGATACGACCTCAGAACATTAGCAACTCGGTCGATTTCAGAAAGCAATCCAGGCCGGACCTTCGCGGAATCGGTATCAAAAGTCACATCCCCCTTGAAAGTGACGGCCAGCATATTCCCTTCCCGCGAAATTTGTGCCGCTTCGGAGGCCTCCATGGCTTCACGCATGTCCTTCTCCTGATTATCCATCATTCTACCAACAGCAGCACCGCCAAGACCACCCACTGCGGCGCCGATGGCTGCACCGATCAGAGTTCCCTTCGTATCACGCCCAATTACCTGACCCGCGACGGCTCCCGCCACCGCACCTCCGGCAGCACCGTAAACCGCACCTTTTTGCGTTTTTGTCTGGGGTGCAGCACACCCAATCACAAACAACAAACATACTCCCCCTGCGACTAATGCCCTTTTCATGTGTATTCCTCCTTATCCGGCTTGATTTTGATTCTTTTTTTTTTCAGAATAAGCTTTTTAGCCGTACCGCTGATCGGAGGCAAGTTTTTTCACCTTGCCTTGCTCTTCCCAGAAAGATCCGATTCTTCCGTTCTCCGACTGCGTCACTGTATCAATGTGCCCTTTTCTGACCGGTACGGTCAAGGTTTGCACGCTTTTTCTCCGGTTCCCTGTTCGAGGCTTTCCGCAAGCAAGCTCGTAGGCTGGTCCGGAGTTGCTGCTTGGTCTCTTCCCCATAATCGGAGAGATAACGGTCAATCAGAGTGTCCCGCTCTATCTCGATACTCTTCAAGGTCTGCCTCCCCCTGGGCGTGATCTCCAAAAGGGTGACCCGCTCATCTTCCGGAATGCTCTTCCGCGCGAGGAAACCATCCCGCTCCAGCCTTTTGGCAATACCCGTCATATTGGCGCCGGAAACGAGCATGAGTTTGCTTACCCGGGAAATGGTGTTTTGACCGTTTTCCGAACCGTCGAGAATGCGCAGCACATTGTACTGGGAAAAAGTCAATCCATAATGACTAAAAATCAAGGAACAATCTTTCTTGTACTGCTCCGAAAGCCGGACTATGGTCAGCATCAATCTCTCATTCGGGCTGGCATCATTTTTATAATCCGATTTTTCCATTATCACCTCATCGCTGACATTAATTATTAATGTGCTAAGCAGTATACTGAATGGCTTTTCTAAAAGTCAAAGATTCTTCACCCATTTTAGGATCGGCAATCGTTTGTTTATACGAGTCCTAATGATTACAGTTCTTCACAACCTATTCCCGTGCTTTTAATTCAAACCGGAACGCATTGAAAACGAAATAAAAGATTGACAGCGTCATATACTTAATATATTAATTATTAATAGATTAATGTTGCGCTGGTTAAAAAGCATGGAAGACAGGGATTCAATGAATAAGGAGGCATAACTTGAAATACCCGAATTTGTTTTCTCCCATCTACATAAGAAATTGTGAACTGCCGAACCGCATCATGTCGACGGCCGCCGTCACGCGACTGGCCGCCGAAGACGGTCATGTGACCCCGCAGGTGACAGCAAGGTACCAGAGGATGGCGGCGGGCGGTCTGGGCGCAATGGTGGTGGAGGCCGCAGTGGTGCTTCCCTCACGCAGTTCCTTCAATTTCCGCGTCAGTGACGACCGGTTCGCGGATGAGCTGAGATCCTTTGTCAAATCCATTCGTGAGGTCAACCCGGTCGTCAAGATCGGTCTGCAGATCATGCACTTTTTGAAACTCTCCCGCAGCGGTTGGCGTCAGAAAGTGGAAGATCTTACGCCAGAGGAGATCTCGCTCATCCCGTCACGGTTTGCCGGCGGCGCCTTGCGCGCTAAAGCTGCAGACTTCGATTTTGTAGAAATTCATATGGCCCATTTCACCACCCTGGCGTCTTTTCTCTCTCTGGGAAACAAGCGGTTCGATGATTACGGGGGAGATTTTGAGGGACGGATCAAGCTACCCTCTGAGGTCTTGCTGGCCGTACGGGAGGCCGTTCAAGATTATCCTGTCGGGATACGGATAAACGGGGAGGAGTTTACCCGGGAAGGGAACACGCTTCTGCAAAGTACCCGGGTGGCTCTACGGTTGGCGGATCTGGGTATTGACTACATCAGTGTTTCCGCAGGAGAACGGTTCGAAGACGCCGCGCCGCCGCCGGAAGGCTTCCCGCCGTTTGCCGGCACCGGCTACAGTGGTTACCGCATGAGCCCCCGCTGGTGGAACCCGGACGGGCCCCAGGTGTATCTGGCGGAGGGCATCCGCCGGGCATTACGGCACGCCGGGCATGATATCCCGGTGGTCACAGCCGGAAAGATCCGCAAACCCGATCTGGCCGAGACAATCCTTATGGAGGAACGCGCCGATATGATCGGCATGGCCCGAACACTTTTGTGTGATCCCGACTGGCCCGTTAAAGCCAAACAGGACCGCGAAGATACCATTGTCTTGTGTGCCGCCTGCGGTTTCTGCAGCGAAGCCGATGAGCGCTACGAAGCAGTAACCTGCATCCAATGGCCGCAAGGGCTTCTCAATGCACCCTCGCCGTGGCTCTTGATCCCCCCCTGCCAGGCCGCCTGTCCGGCGGGTGTGGATATCCGCAGCTATATGGATTACATCACTCAGGGAAATTATGAACAGGCCTTTGATCTCATTGAAGAAAAGATCCCGATGCCGGCCACGGTCGGTCGAGTCTGTCCTCGCTTCTGTGAAAAAAAATGCAACCGCAACCATTTCGACCATGCCTCCGTCGCCATTAATGCCCTGAAGCGATTCGTCGCCGACCGACGACTGGGCAAACCGGAATCGCCTGCTCTGGATGTCAGGCCAACCAAACCTCAGCGGGTTGCAGTTGTTGGAGCCGGACCGGCCGGACTCAGTGCCGCTTTTTATCTGTCGCGTCTTGGATACGGCGCCACGGTTTTCGAAGCAGCCGATGTGCCCGGCGGCATGCTGGCCTGGGGCATCCCGGAATACCGCCTCCCCCGGGACATCCTGCAATGGGAAATCGCCCGTCTGCAACACTGTAGATTTGAAATCAAACTGAATCACCCGATTGGGGGGAATGGCCTTTCCTTAAAAGACCTGCAAAAACGGGGATACAGCGCAATATTTCTGGCCATGGGGGCACAAAAAAGCGTTCCCCTGGAGATCGCGGAAACCAGCATAGAAGGCGTTTTGGATGGATTATCCTGGCTGAAAGCCGTCAATCTTTGCAAACCAGCCTTCCCAGGGAATCATGTCGCGGTGATCGGCGGCGGTAATGCTGCGATGGATACCGCCCGCAGTGCCCTCCGCCTGGGGGCAAAAACCGTTACCGTCATTTACCGCCGGTCCCGGGAAGAGATGCCCGCCATTGCGGAAGAAGCGGAAGAGGCCGAGAAGGAAGGCGTGAAAATCCTTTGTCGGGCTATGCCGAAGCGATTTTTAACGGAAGGTGGGAAAGTAATGAGTATTGAATGCCTGAAAACGGAGGCGGGGGCTCCCGATGAAAGCGGCCGTCCACAGCCGGTGCCCCTCCCCGGATCGGAATTTTTGCTCCAGGCGGATACGGTTCTTGCCGCCATCGGCCAACAGCCCGATCTATCGCTTTTGGCTTCAGATTTTCAGTTATTGCCGGCCGGTCGACCCCTGGCAGTGAATTTGCAAACCCTTGCCACAGAAAAAGAAGGTGTCTTTGCCGGAGGCGATCTGGTCCGGGGACCCGCATCGGTCATCGAAGCGCTGGCAGACGGTCGCCGGGCTGCTTTCGCTATCCACAGCTATCTCAGCGGAGTACCGCTTCCGGAAGCGGACGAGGCGCTGACCATCGGCTGGGAATCGATCGACATGAATCATTTCAAAAAACGTCCTCGGCTATCGATAAGAACCCTTCCCGTGGTTAATCGTCTGGTTGGATTTCCGGAAGTGGAAGCGGGTCCGGAAGAACGGGAAGCCCTGATGGAGGCGGACCGATGTCTGCAATGCGGCATGTTTCCTAAAAAAGATAAAACTGTGAACCGGTAACAAGGAGGTCACAATGATGGAGGAGGGGATGAAAATCCATAAGACCGTCTGCATGTTATGTTTTCAGGTGTGCGGGATCAATGCCTATGTTCAGGACGGGAAACTCGTCAAGGTGGAGGGGATGAAGGAACACCCGTTCAGCCGTGGTGTGGTCTGCCATCGGGGGTACCGTCTTCCCGAATACATTTACGCCCCGGACCGCCTCAAATACCCCCTCCGCAGAAACAGCGCAGGGGAATTTGATCGGGTAAGCTGGGACGAAGCTCTGGATGAAATTTCAACAAAACTGCAGGCCATTAAGGCGGAGTACGGCGCCCGGGCGGTAGCCCTTTCCGTCGGTTCCAAGGGCGCTGAAGATTTCCAGGTATCGGCCTTCGCCCAGCGGTGGCGGGGCGCCTTCGGCACCCCCAATTTCTTCTCTATTGAAGCCCACTGCTTCCGATCCCGTATCATGGCCCGGCAGATGACCTTCGGTATGTATCCCCTTTCCGATCCGGATAACGCCGAATGTATCATCCTCTGGGGTCATAATCCGGATGCGACGGAACCGCCCCTGGCCGCCCGAATCAATAAACTCCTGGACGAGGGACTGCGGCTGATTGTCATCGATCCCAAACGGATCCCCCTGGCGAAGAAGGGACTGTTCCTTCAGATCAAGCCCGGAACAGACGCGGCCCTGGCCTTGGCCATGATTCATGTTATCATCCGGGCAGGGCTTTATGATCGGGAATTTATAGACAATTATACGACCGGCTTTGAACAGCTAAGATCCCACGTGGCTGATTTTACGCCGGAATGGGCCGCAGAAATTTGCGAGGTTTCGGCGGAAGACATCTGCCACATCAGCCACATCTTCGCGGGCTCAAAAAGTGCCTGCATCGAAGCGGGGATCTGTTCTCTGGATCAGCAGATCAACGGATTTCAGACCAACCGCGCCCTGGCCATCCTGCAGGCGATCACAGGTAACATCAACAAACCCGGCGGCTGGTGCCAGAATCCCTTCATGCGCATGCCGGATCTGCGGCTGGTTGACGGCTATCAAGACCAGATGCCGATCGGATGCAGAGACTATCCGATTTTTCATGGGTTCTGGGGCATGACATCGCCCTATGGCCGGCAGATGGACCTCCCGGAGGCCATTCTCAACGAAAATCCCTACCCGGTCCGGGCCATGCTGGTCCATGGCAGCAATATGGTCGCGGCGTGGCCGGATTCGGATCTTTTTACTCAAGCCCTGAAAAAACTGGACTTTCTGGTTGTTATGGATCTCTTCATGACTCAAACGGCAAAACTCGCCCATTTTGTGCTTCCCGCCTCTGCCAATCCTGAGCGTCTTGGCGTGGCCATGAATTATGGACTTACCGGAGGCATGTCTTACTGCCTGCTGAACCGCCGTATCATCGACCCTCCCGGTGAATGCTGGCCGGACTGGAAATATTTCGCCGAGCTCGGACGGCGGATGGGTTACGGAGAATATTTCCCCTGGCAGACGGATGAAGAGATGGTCGATTTCCTGCTACAGCCAAGCGGCATCACGCGCCAGCAGTTGGAGGAGGAACATTCTTCAGGCATGTGGTTCGGCGAACGGGCTTTTGATATGACCGGTAAAATCCGCACGCCCTCCGGTAAAATCGAACTCTTCTCCGAAACCTTGCGGAATGCCGGTTACGAACCCTTTCCGACCTATGTGGCAGGCCCCCAGGATCCGGTCTGCACCCCGGAGCTGGCTTGGGACTATCCTCTGACCGCCGTTACAGGCATGAGAAGTCCATATTACGCCGGGTGGCAATTCAAAAGCATTCAGGAACTCCGGCGGATGGAAACAGATCCCCTGGTGGAGGTCAATCCCCGGGACGCCTTACCGCTCGGGATTGTTCATGGAGAAGAGATATATGTCGAAACACCGGACAAAAAAATCCGGCTGAAAGCCTGCATTACCGAGGATATCAAACCGGGTATGCTTGGTATCATTCACGGCTGGGAGGGCGCTCAAAACGAAAATGTCCTCTCAAAAAACCAGCCCACCGATCCCGTCACCGGCTATCCTGCCCTGATGCGCAATTTTGCCTGTCGGCTCAGAAAGATCTAAAAAAACGGGGCCCTGTCATTTTTCGCCAGAGCCCCTTGTTTGTTGTTAAGTTAACCGTTTACGCGTTCCAAACCTTTTCTTTTCGCTCCAAAACAGACTCTCCGGAAAAGCGATTGATTGAAGAGCCTTTGTAAGCTTTTCTTCAGCACACCAAGGAATCACAGGAACCAACGGATGAATTACAATGAACAATCAATACTGTTTTCAGCCAAGTTACTTTCCCGTTAACACAACATATAGGGATGGTCAAGCTTTTTTTTCTATATATTGTGTTGTCGTAAAATTTTCTCAGCTGCGAGGGAAAGCGGGCCTCCTGTCATACTTCCGGTACGATCTGTCATCTATGAAACACTCCGGGCGGACGCAATGCCATCAAAAAGCTCAGAAAAGCATGCATGTTTTATTGTTCCCGTTTTTGATCACATGGAGTAGGATTGCGCAACCTTCGGAAAGAACTCAGGTTGACTAATAAACCGTTCCTTATTTATGTCCAGAAAGAATATCCTGCAATTTCATACGCATAAAATATTTGACAAAGACCCGTCGATGGCTATATTAACGCCGGCCGGGTAAGCAAGTTGGCAATTGGAAGTCAGGTCAAGGGTTTATGGTGAGGATGGGCATGGATCGCTGTTTCAATCCGAACGAAATCGCTCAGGCCGGCAGGTCGTTTATGCTGGCGGAAAAAATGGTCTCCCGTCATTTCCGCCTGACGCCGACCGCCGTTAAAAATTGGCGTTATGACGTCAAGACCCGGGCTGGCTTGGAATATCATGAAATCAACGACGATGTATTCGCCCATCTTTGCAAGTACGGCTATAAAAAAGAGGGTGCCGACACTGAGGACCGGTTTGATTTTTATCGGATCTGCCTGCAGGATCACCGGATTCTCGATGCCGTAGACCGGGCCGGTTCGTTTATCCGGTTGTCCCCGCTGCTTCTGTATATCGCCGCCCATGAGCTGGTCCATGTCGCCCGATTTTCCGGAGGCGTTGCCGATTTCGACATGGACGACGACCAGCGAGAGGGTGAAGAGGAAACGGTCAACGCCATTACGCAGGACATTCTGAAACCGGCGGATCATCCGAATCTGGATCTGGTCCTTGATTGTTTCAGTAATCGCTATAATCTGGAAGCTATCTTCCATTAAGTTTTTTTATCAGGAGGTTTTTTGCCATGCCCATTTATGAGTATAAATGCCATAAGTGCGGAAAAGAATTTGAGGAATTTCAGGGAATCACGGAACCGGAAATCGCCCATTGCCGCTTCTGCAAGGGACCGGTCAGCAAGCTTCTGTCTCTTTCATCGTTTCATCTGAAGGGCAGCGGCTGGTATGTGACGGATTACGGCGGAAAGAAGCCTTCAACCCAGAAGGAGAAAGAGACAAAGCCGGAGAAGACCTCCCCGACAGAGACGGCCGGCCCGGCAAAAACGGAAGACTAAACTTATCTCAGAAATCAGCGGAAAGGGGTGTCATCTCGTCACCCCTTTTCCTGTTTTACATCATCCTCGCGGGGCCGCTGTCTTTTCACTTCCAGGCTCTGAAGCATAAAATGCTCCACATTTTCATAAGATAGATCACCAGCCAGGTGTTCCTTCAGGGCCTCAAGGGGAATCTCGGCCCGGGCGGCGCTCCGGTGCCCCCCGGCGCTACCGAGACGACCAAAGATTCGGGACGCGATGGCCCCGCAATTCATCCGGTAGCCGTCACCCCGGAAAACGATAATCAATCGGTCCTTGACGATTCCCGCCACCACGACAAAGTAAATCTGAATAATGCGCAGCAGGAAGTCCGCCACCTGGACACAGACATCGGCGTTTTCCACCGTACTTAAGAAACTGAATATTTTTTCGCGATGACGATGTTTGTGGCGGTAGGCGAAATCGAAATATTTCAGATAACGTTCGGGAATCTCATTCATTTCAATGCGTCGAATGAGTTCACGGTTCGCCCGCGAAAAGGTCAGATAATAGGCACCGATATCTTCCAGTCGGGCATCACGCTCGAAATTGTTCGTGTCGCTCCGGATGCCATACAACAGGGCCGTGTAAAGAATCCGTGGAATGCGGACACGGGCGGCCAGAAGATACCCTGTCATAATCGTCGAGAGGGCGCCGTAACCACGGCGGATATCTTCCAGTTCGGTGTGCCACCCCGGGGTTCGCGGATGGTGGTCGAGAACGATCTGGGGGTGGATGCCGTCGAGACTTTTTCCAAAAAAGGAGGGTTGACTGTCAACCACCGCGATCAGACGGTAATCCTGAAGATTGACCTTATCGATGAGGGGAATATCGATCCCCATGGACCGGGCGAATTCCAGGTTCTGATGCCGGATGAAAGGCTGGGTGGCCACAAAGACGGAGCGGTTCAGGCCGACTTTCTGATCGATAAGTTCCCGCAGGGCCATGGCGGAGGAAATCGCGTCGGGATCGGGTGCGCCGTACATGAGAACCGCTAGAGAATCGTTCTCCTTGAGCATGGCGGTCAGTTTGACGACATTGACAATGGTTTCTTCCGTAACGAGAAGAGACTCAACTCGTTTCATAAAGATTCCGTGGTTTCGAAACCAACAGCGTCTTTCCCTTGCGGGAACCTTATTTGAAACATAACTCTTATCTTAACTCAGGGCAATCCTTATTTTTCAGCTCGATTAACTGCTGGACGATGCGGCCAAAAGCCGCAGCGCCTTCCGTATCACCATGGCGGACCACATAGGGTTCGCCAAGATCGGATGCTTCCACAATACTGGGGTCGATAGGAATCCGGCCCAGAAAGGGCACATCCATCTTGGTCGCCATCTCCTCGCCACCACCCTGCTTGAACAGGTTGATCACCTGCCGGCAGTGGGGGCATACCAGACCGCTCATGTTTTCAATCACGCCCAAGACAGGAATCTTAATCCGCCGGCAGAAGTTGATGGATTTTTTCACATCATTCAGGGAGAGGTTCTGCGGGGTCGTTACGATGACGGCGCCGTCGCACTCCGGAATCATCTGGGCGATTGATAAAGGCTCATCCCCCGTTCCGGGCGGGAAGTCGATGACCAGATAATCCAAATCGCCCCAGATCACGTCCTTCAGGAGCTGCTTGAGAAAACCGATTTTCATCGGTCCCCGCCAGATGACCGCCTCGTCCTGCTCCCGCAGCAGAAAACCGACTGACATGACCTTGATCCCCGAGGGAAATTCGACAGGAATCAGGCCTTCCTCGCTCTGATAGACTGGTTTACCCTCGAGTTTCAAAAGCGTCGGGATGCTTGGCCCGTGAAAATCCACATCCAGCAGGCCCACGGTTTTCCCCGCTTTGGACAGGGCAACCGCCAGATTCGTGGCGACCGTGCTTTTTCCCACGCCACCTTTTCCTGACAAGACGAGAATCTTATGCTTGATTTTCCCCATACGGTCCTTGAGTTCTTCCTGTTCAAGAAACTGCTGGAATTCATTCTGCTGGCCCTGTGCACTCTCACAAGAGCTGCACCCTGATTTTTGTTCTTCCGCCATCTTTCTTTCCCTCTTTGTCTTTTGGGGGGTCCCCCCAATGAAAAAAGCCTCCCGTTGTCAAGAGCGAGAGACTTGGAAATTCTGGAGCCGATGCGCGGATTCGAACCGCGGACCTACTGATTACGAATCAGTTGCTCTACCGGCTGAGCTACATCGGCCCACTATTTTTTGCTCAACAGGAGCCCTCTATTATCTGAACATCCCAACCTTGTCAAGGAGTTTAAAAGACCGGCAAGTACTGATTAAAGCGATAGAAAACCCCAAGACATGACCGCGGATATCGACGCTTGATCGGCATGCTTAGGGTTAAAGCTTTCAAATTTTGGGCTCAATTAATACTTTGTGGCTTAACCCGCTCAGTTACATATTTCACCGATCAACTCTTCCAAATCAGACTTCGCCGGGATGTTCTTCCATTCCTCTTTCTGGTGGGTCATGGTATAGATGACTGCGTCCTTCTCATCATAGAGCGTCGTCGACAGAAGTTTATACTTTTTCGCCCTACAATCCAGTTCGTCATGATTGATGACATAGGAAAAACCTTCCAACATATTTTCGGGTCCCCCCTTGGCGATAAAGTTCGTAATGAAATTAATAAAAAATTCCCTTCCATCCCCTGTATAAACTGTTTTCATCCTGACCTGGGGGTTTGAGTTAACAGCGTTTTTCTTGATATTTTGATCATAGTAACTCACCCCGTTCATAAAATCTCTGGTTTTCAGGGCGCCCCAGTCGCCATCCTTCTTTTTAAATGCATCGATGACCATTAAAACGATGAGAAACACAAAGAACAAGATTGTGATGGTTAACACTCTGCTTTCAAAAATCTTCTTAAGTATGGTTTTCCTCTTCAAGCGTTTCTCCCTTCAGTGGTTTCACGTCAAAATTTACACGGAAAATCCTCTTTTTTCTACATCTTCTAATCTGTTTTTATGCTGGGCCAAGGGCGTACCGGGCGGCCGAATCCCCCGCCAGCCAGCCCGTTGAGAAGGCCGCCTGGAGATTGTATCCCCCCGTATCGGCATCAATATCCATTATTTCCCCGCAGAAGTAAAGGCCCGGCACCTTCATGGACGCCATCGTTTTCGGATCGATCTCCTTGAGCGATACTCCCCCGGCCGTGACGACGGCCCGGGACATGGGTAGAGGTTTTACGATATTGAAGCGCAATGATTTCAGTGTAATGGCGATTTTATCCCGCTCCGCCGCAGAAATCTGATTGGCGGGGCGTTCGCCGTCCACCCCTGACAAGCCGATGAGGGGCTCCACCATCTTGTGAGGGACAACATCACTCATGATTCGCCGGAAAGTGCGTTTTCCATGCTGATTGAAATCCCGCTGCAACCTTTCCTGGAGTTGTTTGAGGGAAAGGGCGGGTTTGAGATCGATCGATACGCTGACGGGACCGCGCTCCAGGGCATCGACGATCGACAGGCTCATCAAAAGCGTGATCGGCCCCCCGATACCGAAATGGGTCATCATCATCTCCCCCTGGCGATTCTCCAGAATGGGCACGGAAGGTTTCTTGCTTCTGATGCCGCGGCCGGTTTCGTAAGGAGGAAT
>CAYOYJ010000082.1:0-11411 GCA_964408155.1 uncultured Syntrophales bacterium | reverse complement strand
CGAATATCCGCTCAAACCAGTCCAGGGTTTTGTCTCGTATGACGATCGCTTTCATGGTAGTGCCCCTTCCTTATTTATTATGTGTGCGGAAAGTCCGCTTCAGCTTCTGCAGGTCCGCCAGGGCGTCGTCGATCTTGCCCAGGGCGAGTTTCCGAACCTCGTCGCCGTTGATCATCCGCGCCCCTTCCATGTCCGCCAGGACCGTCAGGAGTTCCTGTGATCCCGTCACCCGGTCGATGGCGTGAACCAGGGGAGTGGGCAGGGGGTATTCGACGGGCTTGCAGATGTGATTGTTCAGCATGTGGATGGAGAGGCTTTTCCGCTTGTCGTCTTTCGGCCAGCCGAAGTAATCGTTGACGGCGTCGCAGACCTGCTCCCTGGACAGCCCGCTCGACCGGATGGCCTTCTTCACAGCGACGGCCACTTCGATGCAGCATTCCTCATAAAGGTGCTCGTGGGATTCGGACGGCGGGACGATTTCATGGAGGAGTTCCTCCCTCAGGCGGGTGTACACCTCAATGGGTTGATCAAAATCAATCGACATCTGGCGATTGTCTAAAGATTTCTGCTTTTTGGACATTGATTTTCCCCGTTTTATGGTTTATTGATAAACCTACCTAAGCGCTTTGCTACATGGCCGCGACTTTTGACGTTTTCCGCTTTGGCTTCTGCTGGTAGTACTCTGAGAATACCAGGCGGTGGTCACGGCCGATCGCCTTCGCAACGGCCCTCATGATGCGGTTGGATACGCCGAACCGGTGGATGATCCTGGATACGGCCATCGCGGAGACGCCGAGTTCTTTGGCGATGTCCTTCTGGGTAACTTTCTTTTTTTCCAGGGCGGATTTGATGTCTGCGGGATGCATGGATTAAATCTCCATTTGTAATGGGGTGTTTATGGTGAAAGAAAAGAAGATTAACCCCGCGTTGCTACTTGAAACGTGGAAAGTGGGGGTTAACGTACTGCTTTTCCCCGATGATATCGCCAGCGAGTTACGTCCGGACGTTCTTTTAGAGAAGTGGTCGGACATCATGCCCTCGATCCGCGAACAGCGCCGTGATGAAGTAGATTTCTTTGTTGCCCAGGTGCTTGACGCTGATACGCCTGAAGGGCTTTGGACACTGCTTCGAAAAACCGATCCAGAGTTAGTAGCGCTTTATGTTGATCGGTTGGAGGCGGCGACATTTGCCTTAATGCAAATTGCGCAGGAAGATTTTGAAGAGGTCTGTGTTCCGGAGTCTTGGTACGAATTAACAAAGAGGCTGCTTTATCAAAAACCGCTTCAATGAGTTTTTCAGACATGATCGGCTCCTTTTGTTTTCCCTTCCGGCTGGTACCAGGAAGAAAGTTTTTGTCTAAAGTGGATTGATTTATTGATAACTTTTATAGACATAAAAAAAGCGTCAGTCAAGTCTTTTTTATGTGTCACACCTTAAAAACTTAAAATTTATTATAAAATGATAAATAGTATAATAATCTCAATATATTGAACGTGTGTCACACGTGACGCACCTTGGTGTCACACCTTTGGCCAAAGGTGTGACACCTAAAAAAGGCTTATGAAAAAAGATAGGGATAAATATTTAGGGGATAGAATTTCATGGTTAAGGGCTGATCGTGGATTAAAGCAGACTGAGGCTGCGCACGATATAGGGGTTGCAATCGGCACGTACCAGTTATTTGAATACGGAAATCACCCGAGCAGGAAAAATATCGAACGCATTCTTGATTTTTACCAGTGCAGCCGCTCCTGGCTCCTCACCGGAGAGGGTGTCCCTTATCCGGATCGCCCACAGGAAAAACCGGATGCACCCGTTCCAATAATCCCGCAGCCCACGGCCCGATCCGGCGCTCCAGCGGCGATCCCTCAGCCGTTTCAGATTGACCTGGGGGAAGATGTGCGCCTGGCGATTGAGGTGCTGTCGTCAAATACGCATTATGCATCTTCGCTGCATATGAATATCCACTCCTTTGCGGCCGCCGTCACCGACAACAAGCGTCTGACCGTCCTGGAGGAAACCCAGCGACAGCTTGAGGTAAAGATAAACAGCATGGAATCCAGGATGGAGGAAATGATAGTCCAGAATAAGGCCCTGCAGAAGGAAGTAAACCGCCTCAAGGCCACTTATGAGGACTCCGATGGAGGAAACGGAAGTCTCACCAATACGTCCGGAAACGGATAGACAACGTCATATTTATTACGTTTCCGGACAGGAATACTGGAAAAGGACGACACAATAAAATCCCGGCGCAAGCCGGAAATGATTCAAAAAACATCAAATATCTTCACCGGGGGGAATCATGAGAAAATTTCCGATTTTCATCGTCTGATCACATCCTAAAAGAAATCATCCTGTTTTGTATAGGGTATTAAGCAATTAATATTTATTACTATTTGAAAAGAAGGGGTCTGCTATGTCTCGGGTATTCATAATTATAGTAATTTCTTCCGCTTTTATTATCGGCTGGGTTGGCACATCTCTCTTCTTACGCCGGGTTAAGAAATGCTCGTTAATCATATCGGGTAGCGTTGGTCTGTTAATAGGAGTTTTTTGCTTTATAGCAGCTTGTCTTTTTGTCGTTTCCGGAGAAAAACCGGATCCGGCCACTGCAAAAATAATCGCAGAAGAACAGCATGCGGCAGACAGAGCGGAAAATATAAAAAGACAATTCAGTTCCTGGGATGGTTCGCACAGGAGCCTCAAGGAGTATATAAAGAGCGTTATGAACGATCCGAACAGCTACGAGCATGTTGAAACGCGCTACGGGGATTTTGGAAATTATCTCGTTGTGCAAACCACATTTCGCGGAAAGAACGCCTTCGGTGGTGTCGTTAAAAACATGGTTAAAGCGAAGGTCGATTTAGACGGAAAAATTCTCGATATATTGGCAACAGATCCTTAAATAAGTTGTCGCCGATTCCATTTCTCTATCCACAGGCTTTCAGATAAAGAGTCGCACTTTACCCAGGGGCGATCGCGCGTCAAAAAAATCAATGCGGCGCGCGACGCAAAATAGAAAACAATATGAATTAACTAAGAAAAAATAGCGCAATTAATATCTTTATGTATCAACAAGTCCCATCATATCCCACCTAGTCCCTTGTCACCGATTCCATTATTCCTCTCAATTCGGCAGAGCTTCGGTCAGTGCCATGCAGGGTCTGGTAGCATTTCTCCACATAGTCCATGACCCTATTCTCTGGTCTCACGCTTTTTTTCCCCGCCTTTTCGGAAATACAGCTTTCCAGCCGGGTCGCGTAATGCCTGTACGCCTTTTCATAGTCGGTCCTGTCCATGGCCTTCAATTCCTCCCAAAGAGGCTTGTTGGATTGCCGAGTCATCGTCAGAAACCAGTCAGCCGATGTTGCCAAACGGTTTGCGGCAGAAGCCTTCATCCACCTGTAAACACTGGCACTTTGAAGATTCCCACCCTTATCCCATGCCTCATCCGCCCACGTGTGTAAAGACAGGATGGGAAGGATAAGGAACAGTACCAGGCTCATTGAAGTTATCCATTTTAAGGTCTGCATATCGAATCCCTATAACTGCTCTACCTGATGCGACAGGCTTTGAAACGGGGCCTTTTCCATCCTTCCCACTAACAGATACGTGCAGCAGAAACTGCTGTGTCGTATATTTTTTAGCTAAAGCTCCTGCGCGCCGGTGCGCTGTTCGTAATCCGTATAATCGTATTGTAGACGTATTCCCAGTTCCATTCGATGACCGGACCGGAGCCGAAGGTTGCGGGTACGTTTCCTTCATAAGCCTTATCGATATAGACGCCCAGGACCGGGATGTCTTCCTCGCGTGCCGTTTTAACTTCCCAGATCACATTGGGCGTCTGTGCCGTGTTTTCCCCGATCATCATCACCACAATGCGTGCTTGTTTGATGCGTTCCCTGGTCTGCGCTTTCCAGTCTGCGCCCCCTTGGGGTTCTTCGGACACACCGATCACGGCAAATGTGGAAAAGGGATTGCGACACTGATCGGTTAACAGCATTCCGCTCTTTTTATCTTCCGGAGCAAAGCTTACAAAAATATTGGTTTTCCCCATCCCTTCCCTTCCTTTCCCGACAATACGCGCCGGAACACATTTATCTAATCAACCCTATGAAGTAACGATGCCATGTACAAGTTCATGGGTCATCCAATTCCTGAATCCGCATCGGCAAGTGCCGTGGTTTCTCTTATCACATTCTACAAAGTCGGAAAAGACATTCGTGTAAAAAAGAAGTTGATTCACGCCTGATCGGTGTGCGCGGCCCGATAACCCGTCCGTTAAAAAAACTTCCATCATTTGAACAATGACTCCAGTTTATCCCGGGTGGTCTGTTTCCCCTCCGGTTCCTGCCCTGAATTCGCATCCCGGAAAACAAAATAATCACAGAAGTTGCTCCGGTCCTTATCGAGAATCCGCTCCGCCTGGGTTTCCCGGCATTGGTTGTAAGCCCGCTCATCGTAAAACCGGCAGTTCAGGCAACAACGCAGCTCTGCGCCGCAGCGGGAACAGACGTCCTTTCTCCCGACTATTTTGGGAACCGCAACCTCATTTTGACAACGGTAACAGATCTTCATGGTCCGTCCAAATTACTTTCGGACAGGAAAGGTTTTATCCAGCCATTGAACCGTTTTCTTTAGAATATGTTTGTAAATATCTTCCGTCGGCAGATAAAGGGATTTTGGCACCTCAAAGGAATGATCGCCACGGTCAACCACTTCCAGGCGGGAACTCACATCAAGGTCCATACTGCTGAAAATTTTCTTCAGAAGAAGCAACTCACAAAACGGATCCCGCGTACCGGCAAAGAAAAGCATGGGAACTTTGATTTTCTGAAAATGGTCGGCCCGGGCGTTTTGGGGCTCCCCCAGCGGATGCAGGGGGTAGCCGAGAAAAACCAGTCCGTCGGGATCCAACAACCCCTCCGCCGTCATATGCGCTGCGATACGTCCCCCCAGGGATTTTCCCGCGGCAAAAATACGCTTTGGCTTCAACCCCGATTCTTCACGAATGAAGCGCATAGCCCCCTCCCAGGCAAGATAAAGTTTGACTTTTTTATCAGGATTTGTCTGGCCCTTTTCCTTGAATAGAAAATTGAACCGCAGCGTGACGTAACCTTCCCGCGCCAGGCCCTCGGCAAAGGTGACAAGCAGGGGATGTTTCATGCCGTTTCCCTGACCATGGGCAATGATGAAAGCATCAACTTTACTTTTTTTTGCCGCCGACGGAACCAACAGGGTTCCGGACACGGCTTCACCGTTTGCCAAAGGAATGGTTACCGCCTTTTCCGCGAATGATTGATCTGATGCCATAGAGAATTTTATCCTTTCATGGAAACTTTAACATGTTTGAACAAACACATATCACATGGTCGGCTGAAATGAATAAGATAAGCCACAACAATGATCAGTTTTATTCTTATTCAGGTTGACGTTCTTTCACATACATCCGAATGGCGCCCGGCAAGATGTCCATTTCCACGGGCAGGCACCCCACCGGTTCACCATCCACGTCCAACAGGACCTGCTCGGAAGACATGGCCGTCACATGCTTGCCCACCAGGAATCTCACCTGTCTGATTTCTCCGATCCGGCCGTTGTAGAGCTTGGGCAGGTGCCTGAAAATCGACGGGAGGCTCAAATCACCGATCAAGGTGATGTGAAACAGGCCATCATTAATTTTTGCTTCCGGGGCAACCAGCATACCCCCGCCGTGATATCGTCCATTGGCAACGGCAATGTTCCAGGCCGTGACCTCTTCATCAAAATGTTCGTCCACCCGCAGCCGGATATTTTTTTTGTCATAGGTCAGAATCGAGATCAAGGTCGCCCAGACAAACGATAAAAAAGGGCCGGCAATCTTGCTTGAACGGTTGACCCGCTGATCCACTTCGCCACCGATGCCGAAACTGGCCACATTTAAAAAGTATCGTATACCGGGCAAGCCGTCTTCATCACAATATCGGATGCGCCCCAAATCAACCGCTTCTTGATGACCTCTCAAAATGGTATCGATTGTTTCGTCGATTCCTTTTCCGATCTGGAGCGTGCGTGCTAAGTCGCAACCTGTCCCGTTCGGAATAAAACCCAGGACCGCGTCAGGGCAGACCGGACCATTCTGTATCATGAAACCATTGACCGCTTCGTTCAGCGTTCCATCCCCGCCGATGCAGACAATTCTAACCGCACCACGGAGAAGACTTGCCCGGGTCGGTGTTGTCGCATCCCCCCGTTTTCCAGTCCAATGTTCCTCAAAAGGTCCCAGCTTCCGGAGCACTTTCTGTCGGATTCCCGGCCACTCTCGTTCGGTTGAACCGTTACCGGACTTTGGATTGATGATAAAAGCGGTCTTCAGACCCATGGTCTCCAATCCATGTTAAGATAATGGAATATTTCATAGCTTGATTCAGTTTTCAGTTCAAGTGTTAGATAATTCAAGGGGATCGTCCTTCCCGATGAGCATGTATAACTCCATGTTGTTATGAGTTATATTTTTATGACGTGCCTTCCGATTCGCGATTCAACGCATCGCAAACTTGCAATGGAGTGGAACATCATGTAAGTTTACGACCATGATCATTCAAAATTAGATCATGGTCGGATACATGAAAGAGAACACAGGGAGGACACCATCGAATACATGTCCCATCGTAAAATTACAGAACGAAAAACCCAAAGCGAGAATCCACGCTTGCATCAAAGCACTGATAAATCCGTACTTAAAAATTCTTTTGAGCCCACCCTGCGAAAGAACAAAAGTGACAAGGGGAAAAAAGAAACAAACCCGGGCACATCCGGACGGGTTAAACGCGCGGGCAGAGAGACAAATTACCTGAAAATCGCCGAGAACAATTTGAGGAAAGAGGCGGAACTGCACATCAAGCTTCTGTCCGTTATTCCCGACCCCGTTATCCGGACAGACACAGACGGAATAATCCTGTTTGTCAACGATGTCGCGATACAAAAAAGCGGTTATTCCCGTGAAGAAATGATCGGACGCAGTATTCTCTCTTTTCTCCCGCCTGCAGATCTGCCCCGAGCCATAGATAACCTGAAACGCATGTTTCAGCAATCCGTCGGCCCCGTCGAGTACCGTTTTATAACCAAAAGCCGATCCATTATTCACATCGAAGTCAATGGCGAAATCCTGCGCGATGAAACGGGCAATCCGTATGGTACCGTTCAGGTCTGCCGGGATATTACGGAGCGCAAAAAAACTGAAAACGCCTTAAAAGAGTGGAAAGAGCGATATCGATTGCTTGCTGAAGCCTCCTTCGAAGGGGTTGCCGTCACGGATCGTGGCGTTTTTGTCGACGCCAACCAGCAGATGCTGGATATGCTGGGCTATACCCATGCAGAAATCATCGGCAACCCGGTATCCGATGTCATCGCACCGGAATCCGTCGATCTGGTGATGAAAAACATTCGTCGCGATTATGAGCACCCTTATGAAAACTATCTGCGGAGAAAGGACGGATCCTGCTTTCCCGTCATCAGCCAGGCGCGCATGATGCTCTGGGGCGACAAACAATATCGGGTAACAGTCCTGCGGGATATAACCGACCTTAAAAAGGCGGAGGAAGAACGCAAACACCTGGAGGAGCAGGTGTATCAGTCTCACAAGATCGAAGCTCTGGGAACACTGGCCGGCGGTATTGCTCACGATTTCAACAATCTGCTTATGGCCATCCAGGGTTACACATCGCTGATGCTGCTGGAATGCAACCCGAACCACAAGTATTTTGACCGTCTGAAAAATATTGAAAAACATGTCAAAAGCGGCGCCGATCTGACGAAGCAACTCCTGGGATTCGCCAGGGGTGGGAAATACGAATCCCATCCGACGGACATCAATGATTTGCTTTCTCAAAACTCGGAAATGTTCGGCCGAACAAAACGAGAAATCAGTATACAGCGCCGTTTTGCCGATGATATTTGGGCCGTCGAAGTTGACCGCGGACAGATGGACCAGGTTTTCCTGAATCTGTACATCAACGCCTGGCAGGCGATGCCCGCGGGAGGAAATTTGTTTATCGACACACAAAACGTCACGCTCGACAACCGCTTTACAAAACCCTATGACCTTCTCCCCGGACGTTACGTCAAGGTATCCGTGACCGACACGGGTTTCGGCATGGACGAAAAGACGTTGCCTCGCATTTTTGAACCTTTTTTCACCACCAAGGCGGTCAGTCGGGGCTCCGGTCTTGGCCTGGCTTCCGCTTACGGCATCATCAGAAATCACGGCGGCATGATCACAGTGTATAGTCAAAAAGGCTATGGAACAACCTTTAATATATACTTACCGGCTTCGGACAAAGCCAAGGAAACGGAATTTACGTACCCGGCACAGGCAGAGTGGGGCACTGAAACGATTCTGGTTGTGGACGACGATCCGGCCAATATTGATGTCATCAGTCAAATGTTGGTCAGCCTCGGTTACACAGTCATTTCCGCGTGCGGTGGGATGCAGGCCGTTGAAGTCTATCGCGACAGAGGTGATATTGATCTGGTCATTCTGGACATGATCATGCCTGGGTTGAGCGGCGGGGAAACGTTCGATCAGATGAAAAAAATAAATCCCGATGTCAGAGTCGTTCTGTCCAGTGGATACAGCGCAACCGGACAGGCAAAAGCCATCATGAACCGCGGAGTAAAAGCTTTCATCCAGAAACCCTTTACCGCCGCCGATTTTTCGCGAAAAATCCGGGAAGCTCTGGGAAAATGACAGCAACACAATTCCCACCCGTGGTTTCTTGCGGATACCTCGACCTTCACATGCGTGAAAGATAGTTTTTCGACCAATCGATATGAATATCAAAATAATGGAATGGGGCTGCTCGTGATGAAAGAAAAAATATACACATTAACCGATGAGGGACCAAGTGAAGAAACTGAGAATCCACTGAGTCAAGAAGAAAGAATCGCAGCTCTGCTTCACGATGGAACGCGCCTGGTGTTGAAACATCTCGGTCTTGACCTGTCCGGAAATGTAAACCGGCAGTTGGAGGAAAGGCAAATCATTCTGGAAGATTGCCGGGAGGAAAGAAACCCTTTGTGCAGGGGTGTCTATATTCTGCAGAAACAGGACAGAGCGGTTCTTCCCATTGCGTTTGTCGGAAATATCAGCATCGACGGGGAAATAATGCAAACCGACATTGTCATGTTCACAGGGGAAGAACTGAAAGATTAGAACCCGGGATGTATGCGGAATAAGACGGCCCAATCCACAAAACTAATCATTTGCGAATTAAGGAGGAGAACATGAGCCGCTTAAAAGAACTCCGCACGCCTATCTTCTGGGTAGAAGGACATCCCGGACCACTTGATCGGGAAAGCTGGAAAATTGAAGTGCGGGGGCTCTGTTCCAATCCTCGCGTCTTCAATTGGCCGGATCTGATGTCCATGCCCAAAACGATTGTTGAGGCCCGGCTGACCAGCGTCACAAGATTTTCCGTCTTCGGCCGCTGGGGGGGCATTAGAATGTCCGACATGCTGAAGGCAGTAGGCCTGTCTCCAAAGGTTACACACATTCGTTTTTGGTCTGTAAAGAATATTTATGACACCTCCATCCCGCTCGATATCGCCTTAATGAAAAAAACGCTCCTCGCCTATGAATACGATGGTGAATACCTGGAAGAGGACTACGGGGGCCCCATCAGGGTGTTTGTACCTTATCTTTGGGGATACAAATCCGCCAAGAGCGTTCTCCGCGTCGAACTCATGGATCATTACCTGTCCGGATTCTGGGAAAAACGTGGTTACACCGACGATGCCGTGATAGAAGCGGGGTTTGTTCGAGATATCAATGATGGAGGACGAATCAGACGGATTCCGGGCGGGGAAGTCTTATCGTTTCTGGATGAAGGAGAATGAAGTCTGATTGATCGATAATTGATCAACCTGGCGATCCTGCCGCAAGATTGTCGTTCTCATCAGACAAAGTCTTGTCGGAAAGAACCAAAATCGCATTTTTTAGGAATGACTGATTGAATTGCCGCATACGGTGCATATATTTAATAATATATGTAATTCATATAAATTGATCATTTTTTAATCAATCTGATTCCTGGTTCATTACAAAAGTCTCTTTTTATTCGATGCACCCACCCATGTTTCTATCAATGTCCAGACCGTATTAAACCCGTATTATACCGGTATTGATCTTTAATGTCTTGTTTGAGAAGATACAAAGCCATGATAAAAAGATTGATTTTTACACCGGAGGGGTATCTTGGAAGAAAAACATGAAAAAAAGACCATTAAAGTAATGGCAGCCATTGACGGTTCACCCATGACGGATCTCGTTCTGGCACACTGTGCCCGCTACGCTAAGATGTCGGCGTGCGACTTGACCTTGTTGCACGTGATCGAAGATATCATTCCCCTGACCGGCATACCGGACACCCCTTTATATAAGGAGAGGAAAAACGAAGGGATGGCTATTCTGGCCAGGGCGGAAAAAATATTAAAAGACCAAGGCGTGGATTGTAAAACCATCCTGGTGGAAGGTCCCGTGGCCCAACAGATTGTTAACGTGGCCGAAAATAGCGGTATCGATTATATCTTCATGGGCAGTCGTGGCTTGAGAGGCCTGAGGCGGATGCTGCTCGGCAGTGTCGCAGACACGGTCACAAAATATGCCCATTGCGCGGTAACCATTATTCGTTAGGGAAGTCTAACCAGACAAAAGGGAATTTGTGTTTATCCCCTTTTGACATAAATTCTCCTCGACATCAGATCCGCCTCATCACTCCCAAGATGGACGGGTCTGATGCCCCCCCTTAATCCGGAAAATTCGTACAATCTTTTGTTTGATCACACGGATTCAACTGGAACGCGGTGTCTCTGCTTTTCTTGCAATTTTTTCGGGTTGGATGTATTGGATGCAACAAATGTGATTTCTTTTAGCTTTCCCGCACAAAAAAGGAGGAAATCATGATGTTTATGGATGATCGATTTATCCTGGGCTTGGGGCTTCTGATCACCCTCGTGATTTTATTTCTGATGATCGGGGGCATCCTTTTCTTCATCAAGATCTTCAGTCCGGGGAACAAAAAAAAGTCAAGCACAACCGAAGCGATCCTGGATATTCTTAAGACAAGGTATGCGAAAGGGGAAATAACGAAGGGAGAATTCGAACAGATGAAAAAAGATGTTCAGTGAAGCGGAGAGGGGAATTTGATTGACTCCCCTTCAAGGGAAAGGATAGAGTGGATGCTCGAAATAGCAAAGGAACGATCAGTCGCAAGACTTGCGGAATAAAACAGGTTTCGACATATTTTTCATTGACATCCAAAACACCAGGATTCATATAAATACACGAACAATGGCGCGTTCTTATAAAACATCTTCTGATTCCCATTCAAACATGATGATGAAAAGAGGTTTCTTATTTTTTATACTGGCCC
>CAYOYJ010000081.1:0-11525 GCA_964408155.1 uncultured Syntrophales bacterium | reverse complement strand
GTTGAGGGAATATCGTCGCTGAGCATCCGCTGGTTTTCGTCCTTGTAGCGTGCCAGGGGTTCGCCGGTGATAACGTGAAGGTTCCAGGATTGGGTGTTGCCCCACGACGGCGACCAGCGTGCGACGTCCAAAATCTCCCGGATAACCTCCCGGGGAACCTCTTTACTCAAAAATCTCCGGATGCTCCGTCTGCTTGTGACGGCCGATGTGATGTCCATGCTTTCCTGCCTTTCTCTTGCTGCCTGGCGGCCGAGAAAAGTGCGATCAACCGCCTCTTTTCTTTTCCTGTTTGGCCTGCTTTTTCTCTTTGGCGGTTTTGGCCGGCTTTTTCTTTTCGTCTTTTCTGACGTCCTGGGATTTTGACATGACCGTTGCCTCCTTTTTTTATACTTCCCTAAGTAGAATATGATTTCTGCCGATGGTCTTGTAGACATTAATCCGGGTTACCTGTGAGTGGCGAGACTATATGAAGAGGCCTTTATCGTGTCAAGCAATTTTCAATCTCCCCAGGATTCTTCACCGAAAAGGAGTGTCAGACGTGACGTCACGTTTCATGAAGCTGGTTTTCCAGGAAATTCGGGTGTATATTGAAGCCGTGAAAGTATCCATAAATTCATCAATACCGATGTCCCTACCCGCAGGGGCAGGGGGATTCTGTCCCGTTCCGATCTGAGGGGTTCATCATGCAGGTTATGGTCGACGCCGACGCATTTCCCTCTCTGCTCAACGATATTCTGCTGCGGGCCGTCCAACGGGTGGGTGTTTCTCTGATGTTGGTATCCAATAAACCGCTCAGATTTGAGCAATCGTCGATCATTTCATGTATCGTCGTGCCGACGGGACCGGATGTGGCGGATGACCGCATTGTTGAGCTCATCCGTTCCGGCGATCTGGTTGTTACCGCGGATATTCCCCCGGCGGATCGGGTGATTGTGAAAAGTTGCGCCGCAGGTTTTTTTACCATGAAACGTTGAGCGGGTGAGTGTATTCAAGAAATAGGCACTTTAAAATTGCTGATATCATTTATGTATTGATGCTAAGGGGGCAAGGATGCAGCGATTAAAGAAAATCATCATCGGCCTGATGGTGTTCCTGATTCTTTTTACCGTTACGGGTTTTTTTGTTGTGCCTCCGGTGGCGAAATCCGTTCTGGTCAAGAAGCTGTCTCAGGAATTGCAACGGGACATTTCCATTGAAGAGATCAGGTTCAATCCCTTCCGCTTTACCCTGACGGCGCGAGGCTTTGTCATCCGTGAACGGGATAAGCAGGAAAACTTTGTTTCCTTCCGGGAAATGTTTGTCAACCTGGAGGGCCTGTCACTTTTGAAAAAATCGGTCATCATAGATGAATTCAGACTGACCGGCCCTTATGTACACCTGGTTCGCCTCAAGGATGGTTCCTATAACTTTTCGGATCTGCTGACAAAAATGAAAAAAGAGCCGCAGGAAAAGGATACGGCTCCGCTCCGCTTTTCTGTCAACAATATCCGGATTGAGGCCGGGAAGGTGGTTTTTCAGGACGGTTCCCGGGATGTGCTTCATATTGCCGATCAGATCCAGGTCGGTATCCCCTTCATCTCCAATATGGCCTACGACACGGACACATTCGTCAAGCCGTCCTTCCATGCCGTGATTAATGGCGCACCTTATACGCTGAAGGGGAATACGAAGCCCTTCAAGAATACCCGTCAGACGGAATTGGATATAAAAATCAGCCGGATTGATATTCCCTATTACCTGGCCTATGTGCCGGAGAAACTGAATTTCAAGCTTCTGTCCGCCTCCCTGGATGTGGACGCGAAGCTGTTTTTTCGCCAGGAAAACGGCGGGAGACAGTTCCTGGGGCTGAGGGGAGAGTTGGCTCTGAATAATACCGCCCTGGACGAGATGTCGGGGCAACCCCTTTTGCGGCTCCCGGCCCTCCGGCTTGGGCTGGCCGAGGTTGAGCCCCTGAACAAGACCTGCCATCTTGCGAAACTGGTCCTCGCTTCGCCGGAATTATATGTGCGGCGTGATAAACAGGGAAAAATCAACCTCCTCGGACTTTTTCTCCCCAAGGCGGAACAAAGTCCGGGGCAGATCAAGACGCCCGAATCCTCCGAGGAACCGTCCGCAGGGAATAAAATACTCGTGGACCTCGACACGTTCCTGATCGAACAGGCGAAGCTCCATTATGAAGATCTTAAACCGGCGGCTCCGGTCAAACTGACCCTGTCGGATTTGCAATTGACGGTGGGTAACCTGTCAACGGCGGCGGGGAAAGAAGGCAAGGCCACGCTTAATGTGATCCTTCCGAAGCAGGGATCGATCAACCTGGCCGGGCCGGTTATGCTTTCGCCCCTGAAGGCAAGCCTGGCATTGGATGTACAGCGCCTGGATGTGCCCCTGTTCCAGCCCTATATCGGCGATATCCTGAATGTTCGGGTGACGGGCGGCAAACTCGGAGCCCAGGGTGATCTTGCCCTGGATACGGTAGACAAAGAACTCAAAGTCGGCTACACGGGTAAGGTCTTTTTAACCCGCTTTGCCTCCATCGATTCCGTTTCGGCCAATGATCTCCTGAAATGGCGAGGTCTATATCTGAACGGTGTCGATGTCGGTTATAATCCCCTGCGCGTTCATATCCGCGGTGTGGCCCTGAACGATTTTTACAGCCGGATCATCGTCCGTCCGGACGGAACGCTGAATCTCCAGCATCTGGTCCGTGAAGAAAAGCCGAAGGTGCAGGGTGGAAAAACATCCGAAATAGTTGGTGAATCTGGGACCGGCGGAAAGAAAAAGGAAGCGCATAGCGATATTCGTATCGGTTCCGTCACCCTGCAGGGAGGGGAGATCGATTTTCTCGATACGCGCATAAAACCTCAATACTCCGAAAGGCTCCTGGAGATGGGCGGACGTGTCTCAAATCTCTCCTCTCTGGAAAATTCACGGGGTGATGTCGAACTCCGGGGCAAGCTCGACGGCTATGCGCCCCTCGAAATCACCGGTAAGATCAACCCGTTACGGAAAGATCTCTACGTGGACCTCAAGGCGGTGTTCAAAAATATGGATTTGAGTCCCGTGACCCCCTATTCGGGTAAGTACATCGGCTACGAGATTCAGAAGGGGAAACTCTCGTTTGATCTGAGATATCTCATCGACCGGCGCAAACTGGATTCGACGAACGTCGTTTTTATCGATCAACTGAACCTGGGAGACAGGGTGGACAGCCCGGATGCCACGAAATTGCCCGTTGCATTGGCCATTTCGCTCCTGAAAGACCGCCATGGCCAGATCAAACTCGATATTCCCGTTACGGGCAGCCTCGACGATCCTGAATTCAGCGTCTGGCGGATCATCGTCAAGGTCCTGAAGAATCTTCTCGGCAAGGCGGCCACGGCGCCTTTCGCACTGATCGGTTCTCTCTTCGGCGGCGGGGAAGAGTTGAGCTATATTGAATTCGATGAGGGTCTCGCCATGTTTGATGAAGCAAATATGAAAAAGATCGATACGTTGTCAAAAGCCCTGGCGGAACGTCCGGCCCTGAAGATCGATCTGGAGGGCTATGTCGACGCCGAACGGGACCGGGAAGCGATGAAAAAAACAGCCTTTGAGAGGAAAGTAAAGGTTCAAAAACTGAACGACCTCGTTCGCGCCGGGAAGACCGACGTTAAATTGGAAGAGGTGGTGGTGGGACAAGACGAATATGAAAAGTACCTGAGAAAAGCCTATGACGCGGAGAAGTTTCCCAAGCCGAGGAATCTGATCGGCCTGGCCAAAAAGATGCCGGTGCCGGAAATGGAAAAGTTGATGTACGCCTACCTCGAGGTTAAGGACGACGACCTGCGTCTGCTGGCCAATCAGCGGGCTACCAATGCCCGGGATGCCATCCTGGCGGCGGGCGACGTGGCGCCGGAGCGCATTTTCATCGTGGAAGCGAAGTATCTGTCACCGCCGGAGAAGGAGAAAGTGAAAAAGAGCCGGGTGGATTTCCGTCTGAAGTAGGCGATGATTCAAATAGTTAGACATGCCTCGTCGGGCTCCCGGTGACTTTTGCCGCAGGATGGGCAAGATTTTCGTCAAATTCCTCTTGCTTATTTCCGTTCCGTGTTTAAAATGAAAATCAAGGAAAGACGCAACGCCCGCCATTGTTTATGATGATGTACAAACACTTGATACAAGGTTCTTACGTCAGAAAGGGGTGACAGCAGAAGCTAGAACCGACGATGGTAAAAATAAGTTTCCGTCCCTCTCTTTGCGAAGGGAGGTCTAACGGCCGGACGGTGAAACAGTCACCGTATATCTTCAGTTTGAAGAGCGTTTTACAGGGCGTTGCGTTTTTCGAGATTTAACAGGTTAGTGAACAGCCGCTGTTATTCATCGGGAAGGGGTCCGATAGCATTTCAATCTGCAAAACTTCAGACAAGTTCTCATTTTTTCAATATTCATCATGCCTTATGGATAAGCATTGATGTGCGATGTGCCTGAACTCGCCATGTTAACCGTCCCTTCCATTGTCAATACTTTAAGGAGGCGCTGATGTGTGTTTTGAGAGTCCTGATCCTTTTTATCATCTTGATTTTCCTTAGTTCTACCGGATGGGCGGGGACCACGCTTAAGGAAGGCGCACAAGACATCGGCCATGGGTTTAAAACCATGGGGACCGAAACGGGGAAAGCGATCAAGGACGGGGGCCGGGAAGTCGGTCAGGGGTTGAAAAAAATCGGTCGGGGAACCAGCCAGGTGATTCACCAGAAAAGCTACGAAACCGGCCGGGAGATGAAAAAAGCGGGGAGCTCCGTGTCGCGTCAGGTTAAAAAGACCGGCCAAACCATTGGAGACTGGTTCAAGGATACCTACCATAAAACCGTAAAAACCCTCAATAAAGTCGGTAATCAGATTCGGGACTATTTCACCGGGAAATGAAAACCTGACGGGGGAAATGATCCCGACGTCAGGTTCTTTCATTGCGCCGACTCCATCCGAAGCCTTATTGGTTATTCCAAGCGATGTCGTCTGTTTATCTCAGGTTTCCCTTTACTTAACAGTGTAACCGCGACCTTCCAGGCAGGCCCCCAGGGCGCGCTGATAATCGCTGCGTTTCTGGGCGCTCTGTGATTCGGCAACGCCGCCCAGCGGCATGGTCGGGTCGTAGCCGGTTTGTCCCACCGCCCAGCGATGACAGGTGTAACGGTCGTCCGCCTGCTGTTTTTCACTCTGGCCCTGCGCGGGATAGCTGTATAACCAGTCGGCTTCCGGCGGCGCCTCGCTCACCTCGGTCTTCGGAGGATTGGTGACGACGTAACCACCACCGGGATAATAGGTGTAGTACGTTTCATTGGCATAGTAATAGGGAATACCGCCTACCCAAAGGGTGGTGTAAAACGGCGGCAGCACGGGAATGACCAGACCGAACGGCGGTGCAACCACCGTAAAGTATGACCCGTAGGGACGATACCAGACGCCGCCGTAAAAGTAGTACGGCGCATGGCGGTGATAGGCTGTGTGATAGCCGTACGGTAAAGCCCTCACGTAGTGGCCGCGGGCCGTGTAGTAGCGGTTGTGATGATAGCGTGTGTCCCAGCCCCGGTTGTAATCCTGCTGTCGGCTCCGATTTATCTTCACGTGTCCGTCCGATCGATGTTGCGCAATGGTGCCGGCCCTCAGGAAGCTTTTACTATGACTGCCGTGACTAACTCCGGGGTTTTGCCATCCATGGTTTCCCGAACGTTGCGCCTGAATATTACCCTGACGGCCTCCCCAACTTTCCGCAACGACAGATGCACTCGATCCGACCCAAAAGACCAGGGAAAGTCCCAGCAACAGGAATAAACGGGTTTGATGTGGATATCGCATGGCTATTGCCTCCTTTATAACGAAATCACTTACTATATTAATCATTTAACACTGTAGCCTCTCCCTTCCAGGCAGGCCCCGATGGCCCGCCGGTAGTCGGCGCCCTGGTCTTCCATCCGTGCATTGTATTCATCGCTTTGCCTGTTTCGATCCGCTTCGATTCTCCGGGCCGCTTCGGCGCGGGTCGAATCCGAGACGATTCCCGTCATGGCGCCAATGGCGCCGCCGATCAGGGCGCCCTCGCCGGAGTGATGATAACCGCCGATGATGGCGCCCAGGAGCGCACCCGTGAAGCCAAGAAAAAATGTGTCGTGACCGACGGGCGGTACCGGTTCGACCCGGACCGGTTGCCGGACCGGCAGCGGCGGCAGACTGGGATCATAACCGCTCTGGCCCATGGCCCAGATGTGACATTCGTAGCGGTCACGGTCCATCTGCAGCGGGGATTGGCCTTCCCGGGGATAGCTGTAAACCTGGCCTGGGTAAGACGCCGGAGGCCCGCCTTCGTATCCGTGACGCCGGTCGGCCTGTGCCGCCGGCGGCCACATCATGCATAAGACCAGGGTCAGGGATGTCAACAGGACGAGCAGGTAAAAAACGCGCCATGTTTTCGGTGTTCCCGGTGGCAAGCACATCGCAGCCTTCCGGTGTCTTGCGTGATTCATTTTCGTTTCCTCCATTGTTGGTGACCGTCAAAAACCGGCCCGAGGTTGCGGCATGTGTTCATATCCACCCTTTGTAAAGGTATGCGCAAGGGGCGTGCCAGTTCCTTCTTTTCAATGAAACATCAATGATATAGCACTAATATAATGATGGAAGTCGATTTGGGAAGCTCTCTGACGAGGCAAGAATTGGATACTAAATATGCGGGCTGGGTATTAAATATGCGATTAAAAGGTGTGCCGTACTCAGAGGTGGCGCCATTTTCTATGCTTTGTTTTCCTGGATTCCGGATCGCGTTGAGCTGGTCCGGCATGAAAAAGGCCGGCCCAAGGTTCCCCTTGAAGAGACCGTGCTTAAACCGATTTTAAGGCGTGCGACGATTGGAACTATTCCTGTTTTTCCACCTCCAGCGCCTCGGCGATCATCTCCCGCAAGCGAACCTTGTTGACCTTGCCGACGGCCGTCAGGGGCAGTTCAGGGACAATTTCCAGCCGTTCCGGCAGTTTATATCGGGCGATCTGGCGTTCGGTCAGCAAAAATGTATTCAGTTCGTCCAGAGTAAAAGACGCCCCTTCCTGCGGGACGGCAAACAGCGCCGCCCGTTCATCCAGGATGGGATCGGGCATGGCCACATACGCGCACAGGCGGATCTTCGGGAAGGCCAGAATGTGGTTTTCCATCTCCTCGGCGCTGATCTTTTCGCCGCCCCGGTTGATCGTGTCCTTGCTCCGCCCCTCGACGATGATGTTGCCGCTTTCGTGGAGGCGGCAGAGGTCGCCCGAACGGTAGAAACCGTCGGCGGTGAAGGCTTTTTGGTTATACTCCGGAACGTTGTAGTACCCCCGGATCGTGTAGGGTCCCCGGCAGATCAACTCCCCGATTTCGCCTGGCTTTACGTCCCGGTCTTCACTGTCGACAATCCGGAATTCGTCCCCCGGCGAGAGGGGCCGTCCCTGAGTGACCCAGGCGATCTCTTCCGGGTCGTCCGGGCGGGTCCAGAAGAGGGGGCCTTCCGCCATGCCGAGGACCTGCTGGAGCTTCGCCCCCAGTTCGGTATGAATCCGCCGGGCCGTTTCCTCGTTCAGTTTGGAGCCGCCGACATGGAACATCCGGAGCGACGAGAGGTCGTAACTCATCCGGTCCGGATGATTCAGCAGGTTAATGACGATGGCCGGGACGGCGGGGATCGTCGTGACCCCTTCCTGGGCGATAAGCTTGAAGATCGTCTCCGGAGCGGGGGATGGGGACAGCACCACCCGGCCGCCGTGGAGCAACACTCCCTGCCAGCCGGGGCAGGCGGCGGCAAAATTATGGGTCATGGGAATGGCGACCAGATAAACCGTATTCTGCGTAAATTCGCATAGTTCACTGTTGCGGCTGGCGTTGTAGTAGTAATCGTTGTGGGTCCGGGGAATCAGTTTCGGGATGCCGGTTGTCCCGCCCGAGAGCTGGAATACCGCCGGTGAGAGCGGATCGGGTTTCAGGGCGGCAAAGATTGCCTCGCCGTTGACCCGTTCCTCGAGGGGGTCATCCAGCAATTTTCGGAGGGAAATCATGCCTTCCGGTACCTGATCGGCGTGGACGACGACATGCTTGAGCGTCGGCGCCTTGGTGCGGACTTCCGCCGCCAGGGCGGGGTAATCGAACTTCCCGAAAACGCCGGGGATGCAGTACGTTTTCACGCCGGCGAATTCGGCAAAAAAAGAAATTTCCGCCAGGCGATGGGCCGCCAGGGCCATGATGGGGATGACGCCGATCTTCACGGCGGCGAAGTAAAGATAGAGGGTTTCCGGGCAGTTCGGCATCTGCAGGATCAGGCGGTCCAGGGGGCGGTGCCCGAGTTTCGCCAGGTGGAGGGCCAGGCGGTTGACCTTCCGGAGGAGTTCCCCGTAGGTAATCTGTTCGCCATTAAAGGTCACGGCGGTCCTTCGGGGCCAGCGCGACGCCGCGTTCTCGACGATCGCCGCCAGGGATTTTCCCCGCCAGTAACCGGATTTCAGATACCGTTCCTTGAATGTTTCGGGCCAGGGGGTGAATCCGTCCATGAAATAAACTCCCATTTTCTACCGTCTTTCTTTGTCAATGTTCGCAGATTATCTTCGATGTGTACTTTCCCTTCAGTTAAGCCTTTTTTAACAGATTCTTCGATACATTCATCACCGTTAACTTTGTACTTTCTCTTTCCTTAAATAAATGGAACAGAGAAATAGCTGTTCTTATTGCAAATAGAATTACCGATGGCCTTTTCATTTTATTGCGTCCAACAGTTACATGGATCAGCCTCTGAAGAGGAATAATAGATCTCTAACGTGTTAAAGACTCTCCAGCCTTCATCCTTTCGTTGACCGGTAATACGCTGCCGAACGTATAAAATCCCGGAACAGAGGGTGCGGGTCCGTCGGGCGGGACTTGAATTCCGGGTGGAACTGGCAGCCCAAAAACCAGGGCTGGTCTTTAATCTCGACGATTTCCACCAGGCGGCAATCCGGCGACGTGCCGGTAACCTGCAGACCCGCCAGGGTGAGGGCCTCCCGGTAGTCGTTGTTGAATTCGTAGCGGTGCCGGTGCCGTTCGGAGATCTCCTCGCAGCCGTAGGCGTCGGCGGCGAAAGACGGTGCAACGAGCATGCAGGGGTACGCCCCCAGACGCATGGAGGCCCCTTTTTCGGTGACATGACGCTGTTCGGGTAGGAGATCGATGACCGCGTAGGGCGTCTTTTCGTCGAATTCAGAGCTGTTGGCCCCCGCCAGGTTAGAGACGTGGCGGGCGAATTCCACCACGGCCATCTGCATGCCCAGGCAGATACCGAAGAAGGGGAGTTTCTTTTCCCGGGCGTAGCGGATGGCCTGGATCATGCCTTCGATGCCCCGGGCGCCGAAGCCGCCGGGGACGAGGATCCCATCCGCGTCCTTTAAAAGTTCGTCAGTTCCCTCCTGCTCGATTTTCTCGGAGTCCACGAACGTGAGGTTCACCCGGCTCGTATTGGCGATCCCGCCGTGGGTCAGGGCTTCATTCAAGCTCTTGTAGGAGTCGGTCAGGTTCACGTACTTGCCGACGATGGCGATGTTCACCTCCGTCTGAGGATGGGTCACCTTCTCGACGACCGCTTCCCAGGCCTCCATGCGGGGTTGACCGGTCCAGATGTTCAGAAGATCGACGATCTTGTCATCCAGGCCTTCCCGGTGGAAGATCAGGGGCACTTCGTAGATGCAGGTGACGTCCTTGGCGGTGAAGACCGCCGCCACCTCGACGTTGCAGAACAGGGCGATTTTCGCCTTGATGTCGTCGGAGAGGAAGTTTTCCGTCCGGCACAGAAGAATGTCCGGCTGGATACCAATCTCCCGCAGGGCCTTGACGCTGTGCTGGGTCGGTTTGGTTTTCACCTCCCCCGCTGTTTTGATCAGCGGTACCCAGGTCAGGTGAATGAAGATGGCGTTTCCTTTGCCCACTTCGTTGCGGAACTGGCGGATCGCCTCCAGGAAGGGGAGGCTTTCGATATCGCCCACGGTGCCGCCGATTTCAACGACGGCCACGTCGAAACCCGCCGTGGTATCCCTGATGAAATCTTTGATTTCATTGGTAATATGGGGAATGACTTGGACGGTTTTTCCCAGGTAGTCTCCCCGACGTTCCTTGTTGATGACGGAGAAGTAAACCTGGCCCGCCGTGAGGTTGTTGTGCTTTCCCATCCGCGTGGAAACGAACCGTTCATAGTGTCCCAAGTCGAGGTCCGTCTCCGCCCCGTCGTCGGTGACGAAGACCTCTCCGTGCTGGAACGGGTTCATCGTTCCCGGATCGACGTTGATATAGGGGTCGAGTTTCTGGTTGGTGACCCGAAGCCCCCGGCTTTCCAGAACGGCCGCGATGGAGGCGGCAGCCAGTCCCTTCCCCAGGGAAGAGAGGACGCCTCCGGTAACAAAGATGTATTTGGTTTTCATGATGCCTTATGTACCTGACCGTTTTTGTCGGGGTTTTCCCCCAGGGATTGCCTGATCCGGCCGGCAATGACCTCCACGGGTTCTCCCAGGAGGATTTCCAGGGGGATCTGTTCGATGTACTGATCCGTCCAGGGCAGATTGTATTCGTTAATGAGGTTTTTCAGATCGTTGAACCGGACACCCATCACGGCGATGCGTTCCCTCATGGGCAGGGCCTCTTCAAACCGGACGTGGATGAGCAGGAGGTGGCTGATGACATTTTCTTCCTCTTTGAGTGGAACGATCACGATGGGGGCGCCGTCGGATTTGCCGCGGCCGATGTAGAGGTGCCCCGTATTGACGATGGTTTTCTTCGTGCCCATGAGGTGTCCCGATTTTTCCACCCGCGACGGCATCTCCAGCGACACACCGCCCCTGGCGGCAATGGAAATCGTCGTCTCTTCCGAGGTATTGCCTTCGGCGTCCAGGTCGGAGATCCGATAGAGGGTGTAACCCCGGATCGCGGACACGGCGGGCTGCAGGCGGCCGATGCTGAGGATGTTCTTGCTGGTTAACGCCCGGCCGGAGAAGGATAGTTCCCTCAGCAGATCGAAAAGGATGCCGTGAAGCGGATGCTCTTTCCGGCTCGTACCGACGGTGACGGTTTTCGCCTGGTGACGGATCGCGTCGACGGGCCGCGACAGCTCGTCGATGGCGTTGCCCAGGGAAACATCCAGGAAATCGATGGGCGACAGAAGGCCCCCCTGTCCCTTGAAGTCGTGGGCGTAATCCTCCAGAGGCAGGCGGCCGACGGTGTACTTCAACAGCAGGACGATGTCGGAAATGGTCTTGGTGCTTGCGAAGTGAAACGCGCCCCGGTTTCGCATTTCATGGAAGCGGCCCGAGAAATCCCGGATCAGGCGCCGGAAGTCCCGGTCGGCGATCCGCTCGTATACGGACCAGTGCTGCTTGTCCTGCTCGACCATCAGGCGGTTCAGTTCACTCCGGAACTGTCGGAGGAATAAGGCGTCGCTGTCGATGCTGAGGGCGGCGTAATAACCGAACAGGTGCCCCGCCAGCGTATTCAGGATGACCGGCAGGGGCGCCGCC
>CAYOYJ010000080.1:0-11540 GCA_964408155.1 uncultured Syntrophales bacterium | reverse complement strand
TCGGTTTTCGTTTCCCAGGCGTCTGTGCTCAAATATTTTGGTGCTCAAGCGAATAAAATACTTTCGTACTCTGTTGCCTCCATTTCCGGAACAATCCTGGCCGTTTGCTCCTGTACGGTCCTCCCACTTTTTGCCGGAATTTATACCCGAGGTGCGGGCATCGGACCCGCCACCGCGTTTCTTTATTCAGGTCCTGCCATTAATGTTCTGGCCATTATCCTCACCGGCCGGGTTCTCGGGTGGGAATTGGGTGTCGCCCGTGCCGTCGGCGCGGTCTCTTTTGCCGTAATAACCGGTCTGCTGATGGCCCTGATCTTTCGTAAGGATGACACCGATCGCATCAACAGTCCGTTTGTCCTCCCCGGGGAAGAGGACCGCTCCCGCCGGCTATGGCAGGACAGCGTTTACATGCTGACCATGGTCCTGATCCTGATTTTTGCTGCGTGGGCCAAACCCGCCCCTGATGCGACGGGCCTCTGGCCGTTCATTTTTTCCATTAAATGGTACATCGTCATCGTTTTATTCATTATTCTGGGCGTGATTCTCAAATCCTGGTTCAGCCGGGACGAGATGAAAAACTGGGTGGACGCCACCTGGTGGTTCATGAAACAGATTTTCCCCCTCCTCGTCGGCGGTGTTCTGGTCGCGGGCTTCCTCCTGGGACGTCCCGGTTATCCAGCCCTGATCCCGGAATCTTATATCCAGGCCCTCGTCGGAGGGAATTCATTCTGGGCAAATCTGTTTGCATCTGTCGCCGGGGCGTTCATGTATTTCGCCACCCTCACGGAAGTCCCGATTCTGCAGGGGCTGATTGGAACCGGTATGGGAAAGGGACCGGCGCTAGCTCTCCTTTTGGCGGGACCGGCCCTGTCACTCCCCAGCATGATTGTGATCGGCAGCGTCATGGGAGTCAAAAAAACTGTGGTTTTCTGCGTCATCATTATCCTTCTGTCCACCGTGGCAGGCATGATATTCGGCTGGGTGATGGGTTAATTCTTTGAATATCGGATAATGAGAAGAAAGGAGGAAAGGATGGATATCAAGATTTTAGGAACCGGTTGCGCCAAGTGTGAACAGACGGAAAAGCTCATAAAGGAGGTGTTGGCCGAGACCGGTGTCGCGGCTAAGATGGAAAAAGTCGCCGACATAAAAAGCATTGCCAAGTACGGCGTGATGATGACCCCCGCCGTCGTTGTAGACGGCGAGGTGAAAATTGTCGGGAAGATACCCAAGAAAGAAGATATCGTTGCCTGGCTGAATACATGACCTGTTCCGTACAATAAACGAACAGCGGGGGGAAATCCCCGTTCAATCAGAGTCAAGAAGGAGGATTGAAGATGCGAATGTTGGCCGAGTTTTTCCCGGAATTTGCTACCATGCTGGATGACATGGACGAGCTGTACCGCCAGAAGCGGATGATCGATGAAAAGACCTGCCAGTTCATCTGTTTTGCCGTATCCATCAAGGCGCGATCCAAACCCTGCGTTCTAAAACACTTCAAGGGCGCTCTGGAAGCGGGTGCCACGGTGAAGGAACTGGCCTATATCCTGGCCCTGGTCATGCGGGAAGCAGCCGGCGCCGACGATTGCTGGTCCCATGACTTTCTGGACGACTGGCAGGAGATCATCGCCGGAAACATTGACTGTGGCTGCAAGAAATGATGCGGCCGTAAAAAGTGAAAAATCTCTCTCCCTTGAGAGACTGTGTCACAATTGCCAGGAATCCTCATTATACTCGGCATACCGGCGAAAGCCGGTATCCAGAACTCGCTGATAATACTGGATTCCGGGTCACACGACCCTTGCACGGAATGACGAAAAGGTGTTTACGACTCAGCTTCTTGATCCGGAACCCCTTTGCAGGGATTGACCGACCGGCAAGGTATCTGGTGTTAACGCTGCGAAAAGGAGGCATTATGCCGGAGAAAATCGGGAAAAAGCTTTCCTTTCTGGATCGGTATCTGACCCTGTGGATTTTTCTGGCCATGTTTGTCGGAGTGATGTGGGGATATTTTTATCCCGGTATTCGGGATGTCATCAACCTGTTCCAGGTCGATACGACGAATATTCCTATCGCTATCGGTTTGATTCTGATGATGTATCCGCCCTTGGCCAAGGTTAAATACGAAAAACTCGGCGAGGTTTTTCGTAACGGCCGGGTCCTGGCTTTATCCCTCGTTCAGAACTGGGTCATCGGTCCCCTTCTGATGTTTCTTTTGGCCATTACCTTTCTTTCCGGATACTACCATTACATGGTGGGATTGATTCTCATCGGGCTCGCCCGGTGCATTGCCATGGTCATCGTCTGGAACGATCTGGCCGAAGGGGATCGGGAATACTGCGCGGGTCTCGTGGCCTTCAATTCGATCTTTCAGGTCCTGTTCTTTTCCTTCTATGCCTGGATTTTCATTACGATTCTGCCGACCTGGATCGGCATGGAGGGTTCTGTCGTCGATGTGTCCATTACCCAGATTGCCCAGAGCGTTTTTATTTACCTGGGGATACCCTTCATCGCCGGGATGATTACCCGCTTCATCTGCCTGAAAACAAAGGGAGTCGAGTGGTATGAAAAGACGTTCATCCCGAAGATCAGCCCGATTACCCTGATTGCCCTGCTGTTTACCATCCTGGTCATGTTCTCCCTGAAGGGTGAATATATCGTCGCACTGCCCATGGACGTGGTCCGGATTGCGATTCCCCTGTGTATTTATTTCGTTGTCATGTTCTTTGTCTCTTTCTATCTGTCCATGAAGGCGGGAGCAACCTACGAACAGTCCACAACCCTGAGCTTCACGGCGGCCTCAAATAACTTCGAACTGGCCATCGCCGTCGCCGTTGCCGTCTTCGGCCTGAATTCCCAGGAGGCTTTTGCCTGCGTCATCGGGCCGCTTTTGGAGGTGCCGGTCCTGATCAGCCTGGTCAATGTGGCCCTCTGGTTTAAAAGGAAATATTTCCCCCATGCCAAGGAAGCCCCGACAGGGGTATGTCATGTAACATGCAAGGACTGAAAGAATAATCGGGTGGTATAAGAAACGACTATTAAAAACCGGCTTTTAGTGAGGTTTCCTATGAAACAAAAAATTTCTGATTTACGGGTGTGAATCCTGACCATTTTTTGCCCAGACCCGGGGGGCTTACGGGGATAGAGCGGAGTCGATCGACATCGAGCAAAACCCGGAAAAGGCAAATGCTGCGATGTCTGTGGGGATAACAAATGCAGAACGTTAATATTTGAAGAAAATGTCTACGAAGATGTCCCTGCGAAATTGATCATGCGTGGGATATTGAAGGCAACGGTGACCATCTTTAACATCCGGATTGATAATGAAGATGCTTATATTATAAGATGAATCGAATATTTTTTCCCCGATAGCGTTAGCTTTATTGTATTAAAAGATTTCCTGCCTCTGACAAAAAAAGGATGGATCATGTTTAAATCGATTGATAACCTGCAATCCGCCATGGAGAAGGCCAATTATGTGTGCGAACGTTCCCTGGCCACGGCCATTTATCTCGCTCAGAAACTCGGAAAACCCCTCCTTTTGGAGGGACAGGCAGGCGTCGGCAAAACCCAAGTGGCCAAAGTTTTGGCGGAAATTCTCCAAACCAAACTGATCCGTCTTCAATGTTATGACGGACTCGATTCCGGCCACGCCTTATATGAGTGGAACTATCCCCGGCAGATCCTCGCCATCAAGCTGGCTCAGGCCCAAGGGCATCTTCAGTGCGCCACCGTGGAGGAAGAGATAGAAAAAGATATTTTCAGCAAAAAGTTCCTATTAACGCGGCCGCTTATGGAGGCAATCACCTCGGAATCCGGCACCCCCGTTGTTCTCCTCATCGATGAAATCGACCGGGCCGATGACGAATTCGAAGCGTTTCTCTTGGAGGTGCTGTCCGACTTTCAGATCTCCGTGCCGGAGCTGGGCACCATCAAAGCCAAGGTGCTTCCTTATATTGTTGTGACGTCGAACGGAACGCGGGAACTTCACGACGCCCTCAAGCGACGCTGCATTTATCACTGGATCGATTATCCCTCAGCTGATCAGGAATTGGACATCGTGCTCAAAAAAGTCCCCGGCCTGCCCCGGGAACTTGCCGCACAGCTTGGTTCCTTTTCCCATAAAATTAAGGCCCTCGATCTGCTGAAATCGCCGGGTATGGCCGAAACGATCGACTGGGCACGAGCCCTCATCGAAATGAACAAGGATATCCTGGATGAAGAGACCTTTGATCAGGCTTTGGCACTGATTATGAAATATGGGGATCAGATGACGTGGTTCCGTCAGATGACAAGGGCCACGCAAGGGATCGGTCGCAGGGATACCGTTATATATGCGAAAGACGATGAGCGTCTGAGCTACGGAGCTGAAGAGATGGCCCGCAGACCTGCCGATGAATCGAAAACCTGTGGATAGCGCGGAGTTGAGCTCTTTACCGCATTCATCATATGCATCGTTCTCTCCGTGGTGATCACCTTCGCCGGCAATGGAACGGCAACCATCCTGCTGCAAAGATCTCGGCCGGGAACCTGAATCTTAAACGACTGCAGGAAATCATCATCGGTTTGTTTCGCTTTATAAAAAGTAACCGCCAAGGTCCGTTCCCAAGGTGCCATAAATTGCCCCTCCGTGAAACATAGATCTTAAAACGCGTTTTTAACGGGAGGCGCCGTTACTGAACCGCAAGCAGAACAGCTTACAGGCTAAAAATCATGGTTTTCGCTGGAAAAACACAGCTGGGAGTTTATTTTGCAACCGTGATAGAATGGGTGATCTGACCACGTCTTGTAGAGAAAGAGAAACTGAAGATGTTTGATAAAATCGTATTTGCAACGGACCTGTCAAAAAGCTCGGATGAGGTGATCACAAGCCTTGGCGGTTTACGTCAGCTGGGCGCGAAACAGGCGATACTCGTCTATGCGCTGGGCATCAAAGCCTTGGCCCTCAATCACTTGAAGGACTTAACTCCCATTTTGGTCGAGCTTGCAGAGCCGGGCTTGTCGGACCAAAAGTTCGCCCTGGAACAACAGGGATTTTTAACCACCGTGAGAATCGGAACCGGGGTACCGATGCTTGAAGTTAATCAAATCGCCGAGGAAGAACAAGCCTCCCTTATCGTTGTCGGCTCCCATGGTGCAAGCAGCATCCGGGAGGTTTTGTTGGGAGGGACGGCTTTGGCGATTTTGCATCATGCTCACCTCCCTGTCCTTTTGGTTCGTCTTACGATCTCCGAGAGGGCGTCCGCGCCTCACCGCGTGACGGCTTTTCCGGATTTCTTCAGACGTGTCCTGTATGCGACCGACTTTTCCGAAACAGCAGAGCGGGCATTGCTATACGTCGAAAAAATCGTCGAATCCGGCGCCAGAAATATCACCCTGTTGCATGTCCAGGAAAAGAACGACCTCAGCAAATACCTGGAACAGCGTTTGGAGGAGTTCACTCAAATAAACCGGGAACGCTTGGAACGGATGAGGGATCGGTTGCTGAAACTTGGCGCCAAGGATATACAAATCGAGATCCCCTATGGATCACCGCTCCAGGAAATTATCAGATATACTTCCCAGCATGAATATAGTCTGATCGTCATGGGCAGTAAAGGTCGGGGGTTTCTAGCCAAAGTCTTTATGGGCAGTGTAAGTCATGGTGTGGCCTTGCATGCGGATGTACCGCTTTTGATGATTCCGCCGGTATCGTAAAGAAAGATAGTCCGCAGATATCGCCATGTTTTTGCCGTATGTTTTACAAACAGGCGGCCGGTATGGAAATCCACTCCCGGAAAACGGACACTGCCCGAATGCAAAGGCGATCAGGCGGATCGGTAAAATCACCATGACACCAGCACCTCATCGTAATCATGCACCATCCCTGAGAAACCTCATCTTCGCTATGTTCATCAACGGCGGGGTCGTGATCTTCGAGTTGATTTTCGGCCTGATGATCCAGAGCATGGCCCTCATTTCGGATGCGGTCCACAACCTGAGCGATATTGCCGTCATGGGCCTGAGCTACGGAGCCGAAAAGGTAGCCCGCAGACCCGCCGATGAATTAAAAACCTATGGGTATCGTAAGGTTGAATTCATTACCGCTTTCGTCAACTGCATCGTTCTCTCCGTGGTGATCGCCTTTATTTTCTGGGAAGCGCTTAAAAGGCTGACCGCGCCGCCGACAATCCCGGGAGAAATCATGCTTGGGGTCGCTTTGGTCGCATTCATCGGTAACGGAACGGCAACCCTCCTGCTGCAAAAGATCTCGACCGGGAATCTGAATCTTAAAAGCACCTGGCTTCATTCACTGCAGGATGCCCTGTTTTCTCTTGGGGTCATCGCCGGGGCCATCTTGATCATGCTCTTTGGCTGGCGCTTTATCGACCCCGTAATCTCGATCCTTATCTGCCTGGTCATCGCCCGGGAAATCTATAAAATCGTCCGTCAGACGGTCGACTCCCTGCTGGATGCCGTCCCGCCGGACATCGATTTTACCGCTGTGCGCACCGATTTGCTGGCTATCCCGGCTGTTGAGCAGGTCAATGATCTGCATATCTGGCAGACCTGTTCCGCCCTGAAGCTTTTGTCCGCTCATCTTCTAATCAAGGAGGATGCCTCGGACAATGAAACCATCATCCGGATCGCCCAGGAAATGCTGGTGACCAAATACGGCATCAATCATGCCACGCTCCAGCTTTTGCCCACCTCGGCGGGAGCAATGGCGCATTGCCGCCACTGCAACTGAAGCCACCGGGACAACGAAAAGTTGCAAACTAAACCACGGACGTTGGAAAGAAAGGTCCTTGCGACTCTGGAGCCTTCATCCCCGCTATCTCGACGCCAAGGGATTAACCGCCCTGTGGCGGGAGGGACTGCTGGCACGCAAGGTACTGCACGGGCAAACCAAAGGTTATCAAAATCATCCTCAGTTGGTGCGCTTTCGGTTACAACCGAACCCGATTGCCGCCATCGACGCGTATCTGCTGGCGGTCCTGACAGAAGCGCAGAGCCGGGGCTACCGGTTCGATTGCACCAAAATCGGACATATCGGACCGGTTCCGTTCATCCCCCTTCCCGATGGCCAACTCCGTTATGATCTGGATCACTTGAAAGAAAAACTCCGTCGACGTGATCCGCAACGTTATAAAGCGTTGCTTCCGTTTCACGATCCGGCGCCTCACCCGCTTTTCCGTGTGGTCCCCGGCGATATCGCTGCATGGGAAAAAGGCGCGGAGGGGAAATCGAAGTAACCTTCTTTCTCTGCCTTTCCTGCCGAAACAGGCGCCGATATCCAGAAAAATCAAACTTGTTGCTGACTTGGATCAGAATTCTGTGATAAAGGATGGCTGGCATCTAACCTATGTAGAAAAGTAGCAATTCTGTCAGGGGAATGTCATTTCGAACGAACGTTAGAAATCTTGATCCTTTTTCCAACAAAAAGATTTCTCCCTGCGGTCGAAATGACCAACATATAGATAGAATTGCTTTTCCTGCTACAGGAATTGCTTCTCAAAACAAGGTCCGCACAAACTCATGGGGGGTGAAATTTGTCGACAAGTCCCATTCCGGAATATCTGAAGCAGATTGAAAAGACCTACGCCGCAGGAAACGCCACCGAACACTCCTACCGCCCCGCCTTGAAGATCCTGATCGAAGCGCTGGCCGATCACGTCAATGCGACTAACGAACCGAAACGGGAGCGGTGCGGCGCCCCGGACTTCATCATCACCAAACACGCAACCCCCATCGGCTACGTCGAAACCAAGGACCTTGACAAACCCCTCGATCTCATTGAAAAAGATGAGCAACTGAAACGCTACCGCCAGGGACTCCACAATCTCATCCTGACGGATTATCTCGAATTCCGCTGGTATGTCTGGGGAGAACTCCGACTGACGGCCCGCCTGGGCCGCCTAGACGCCAAGGGAAAAATCAAGGCAAACAAGGCCGGGGAAGAAGAAACCGCGACACTGCTTCAGGAATTTCTCCATTCCCGGATCGCCACGATCGGCAATCCCAAGGAACTGGCCGTCCGGATGGCCGCCCTGGCCAAACTCCTCCGGGACACGATCCGGAACATCTTTGCCGACGAAGACCCAAGCGGCGTTTTGCACGAACAGATGGAGGGTTTCCGCAAGGTCCTCCTTCATGACCTGACGGAGGAACAGTTCGCCGACATGTACGCCCAGACCATCGCCTACGGCCTTTTCGCCGCCCGCTGCAACACGAAAACGGAAGGGCATTTCATCCGGGAACATGCGGCCTACGAACTCCCGAAAACCAATCCTTTTCTCCGCAAAATGTTCACTCACATCGCCGGGCCGGACATGGAAGATCGCCTCGTCTGGATCGTAGAGGATCTGGCCGCCGTCCTCGACCGGACCGATATGTCCGCCATTCTTAAGGATTTCGGGAAAGCCACCCGCCGGGAAGACCCCGTCGTTCACTTCTACGAAACCTTCCTCGCCGCCTACAACCCGAAGGTTCGGGAAACCCGGGGCGTCTATTACACCCCGGAGCCGGTCGTCTCCTACATCGTCCGGAGCGTGGACCACGTCCTGAAAACATCCTTCGGACTGGAAAGCGGTCTGGCCGACGCCTCGAAAATCACCATGCCGGGCAAAAACAACGGGGAAACGGAGGAAATTCATAAGGTGCTGATCCTCGATCCCGCCACGGGCACGGGCACCTTTCTGCACGAGGTCATCCACCAGATTTACGAAACCGTCTGTGCCCGGGGACAAAAGGGCGCCTGGGCGGGGAAAAACGGCTACGTCTCGTCGCACCTTTTGCCCCGGCTGTTCGGCTTTGAACTCCTCATGGCCCCCTACGCCGTGGCCCACATGAAGCTGGGGCTGCTGCTCGACCGGACGGGCTACGATTTCGGCTCCGACGAGCGCCTCCGGATTTACCTGACCAATACGCTGGAAGAGGCCTTCCGCCTGGGGGATTTGCCCCTGTTCGCCAAATGGCTCGCCGATGAAGTCGAGGCCGCCGGGGAGGTCAAGAAGAACCTCCCGGTCATGGTCGTCCTGGGCAATCCGCCTTATTCGGGACAGTCAGCCAACACGGGGGCCTGGATTTCCCATCTCCTGCGGGGGAAAAACCTCCAGACGGACGAAACAACCGAAAACTACTTCACCGTAGACGGGCAACCCCTGGGCGAAAAGAACCCCAAGTGGCTGAACGACGATTACGTCAAGTTCATCCGCTTCGCCCAGTGGCGGATCGAACAGACCGGCTACGGCGTCCTGGCCTTCGTGACGAATCACGGCTATCTCGACAACCCGACCTTCCGGGGCATGCGCCGGAGCCTGATGCACACCTTCGACGACATCTACGTTCTCGATCTCCACGGTAACAGCAAGAAGAAGGAAAAATGCCCCGACGGCGGCAAGGATGAAAATGTCTTTGACATCCAACAGGGCGTGGCGATTGGGATTTTTGTCAAACACGGCGTTAACCGGAAGCCTTTTGCGGAGGTGCATCATGCCGACCTGTGGGGTCTCCGTGAAATTCATGGCGAAAGCGCCAAGGGGAAACAGGAAGTTGCCGGAGGCAAGTACGCCTGGCTGTGGGAAAACGATCTGGAATCGACCCCCTGGCACCTGTTGCAACCCCAGGCGCCCTTCTATCTTTTTATCCCTCAGGATACAGATTTACGGGCGGAGTATGAAAAGGGCTGGAAAATCACGGAGATCTTCCCCGTCAACAGCGTCGGGATCGTGACCGCCCGGGACGCCCTGACCATCCAATGGTCCCGGGAAGATGCCTGGGACACGGTGCAGAAATTCCTGGATTTGCCCGAGGAAGAGGCCCGCACCGCCTTTGCCCTGGGACCCGACGCCCAAGATTGGAAAATCAAATCAGCCCAGCAGGACCTGAAAAAGAGCGGCCCCGATCCATCCAAAATCACGCCGATTCTTTACCGTCCTTTCGATACACGTTACACCTATTTCACGGGCCAGTCTCAGGGATTCATTTGCAGACCCCGCCCGGAGGTGATGGGGCATATGATCAATGAAAACATCGGATTAACTTTACCGCGGCGCGTTGAAACCAGTGGCTCCTGGCAGCATATACTCTGCACCAAAAACCTTGTCGAACATGTCACCGTCTCACTTAAAACAATTGATTATTGCTTTCCTCTTTACATTTATAAAGTTACTTCAAAGCAGCCATCACTTTTAGACAATCCTTCTGAGGTTGTAATGACCACAACTCGCACGCCAAATATATCCGCAGCTTTTATTGAAGCTTTTCGAGTGCAAGCATCAAAATCTCAGAGCAAAGAACTTCCTTCGCCGGCGGACTTTTTCCGCTACTTTTACGCTATTTTATTCAGCCCAACCTACCGCCGCCGTTACGCCGAGTTTTTGAAGATCGACTTCCCCCGGCTGCCCCTGACGTCGAATCGCGACCTTTTCCGTGAACTTTGCCTGCTGGGAGAACAACTGGTCGGACTCCACCTGTTGGAGAAGCTCCCCCCGACCAAAGCGACGTTTCCCCAGGCCGGGGACGGCCTCGTCGAGACGGTCCGCTACACCGAACCGGGAGAAGGGGCGGAGACAGGCCGGGTTTGGATCAACCCCACCCAGTATTTCGAGGGTATCCCGCCGGAGGTCTGGCATTTCCACATCGGCGGCTACCAGGTCTGCCAGAAATGGCTGAAAGACCGCAAAGGCCGCCAACTGGCCTACGACGACATTACTCACTACCAGCACATCGCCGCCGCCCTGGAAGAAACCATTCGCCTCATGGCGGAAATCGACGACGCCATTGACGCCCACGGCGGCTGGCCCCTGCAATAATCCGCTCTGCTATATGAGAGGAGCAACATCAATGATGAAAAGAGAAGCGCTAATTCAACTGTTTAACAAACTGAGGTCTCTTGCCGCAGAAACCGAGGTCGTGGAATTCAAAGAAGCAAAAAATGGATATGATTTTAATGACATGGGGGAATATTTTTCTGCTCTCAGTAATGAGGCCAATCTAAAACAAGTGGCTTCTGCCTGGTTGATCTTTGGAGTAAAAGACAAGGGGCATACGGTTGTCGGGTCCAATTATCGACTGGATCGGAAAAAGCTGGATCACTTGAAAGAAGAAATCGCTAATAAGACTACCAACCGTATTACGTTTATAGAGATATACGACTTGGACGATCCCGAAGGAAGAATTATTCTCTTTCAAATTCCTGCTGCACCGAAAGGGCTACCCATTGCGTGGGAGGGCCATTATTACGGCAGAGACGGCGAAGCATTAGTACCCTTGAATCTGGAAGAAATCGAAAGGATCAGGAGTCAGGCCACGGCTGGAGATTGGAGTGCAGCAATCTGTCCGGATGCGTCACTGGAAGACCTCGATCCCTTGGCCATCGCCAAGGCCCGGGAGAATTTCAAAAACAAATTCCCGCAAAAGGCCGTTGAAGTAGCCGGCTGGAACGACCTCACCTTTCTCAATAAGGCGAAACTTACTCTGAAAGGAAAAATCACCCGCACCGTGAGGTGGTCCGGTTTCTTAGGACAGGAAACAGGTTTTTATAAGTGGGAAACTGC
>CAYOYJ010000079.1:0-11589 GCA_964408155.1 uncultured Syntrophales bacterium | reverse complement strand
ACGTCAGGCGATCACCAACTCGGAAAACACGGTTTACGCCATCAAGAGATTGATCGGGAGGAAATTCAGTTCCAAAGAAGTCCAACACGATATTCCCATTTCACCCTATAAAATCACGGAGGCCGCAAACGGCGACGCTCAGATTACGGTCCGGGGGCGAAATTACAGCCCGGCGGAAATCTCTTCCATGGTATTGACCAAGATGAGACAGACGGCGGAAGACTACCTGGGAGAAAAGGTGCAGGATGTCGTCATTACCGTTCCGGCTTATTTCAACGACTCACAGCGTCAGGCGACCAAGGATGCGGGCAAAATTGCCGGCTTGAACGTGTTGAGAATCATCAATGAGCCGACGGCGGCGGCCCTGGCCTATGGTCTGGACAAGAAGAAAGACGAGAAGATCGCCGTCTTTGACCTGGGCGGCGGCACCTTCGATATTTCGATTCTGGAAATCGGGGACGGCGTGTTCGAAGTGAAGTCGACCAACGGCGATACCCACCTGGGCGGTGAAGATTTCGATCAGACCCTGATCGACTATCTGGCCACGGAATTCAAGAAAGATCAGGGGATCGATATCCGCAGCGACAAAATGGCCCTGCAGCGGCTGAAAGAAGCGGCGGAAAAGGCCAAGATGGAATTGTCCACGGCCATGGAAACGGACATCAACCTGCCGTTTATCACCGCCGACGCCTCCGGACCCAAGCACATGAATATCAAGCTGACCCGTGCCAAACTGGAGTCCCTGGTGGAAGAATTGATCGAAAAGCTGGAGCCGCCCTGTCGCACGGCGTTGAAGGACGCAAATCTGTCGCCGAAAGACATCGATGAAGTGATTCTCGTCGGCGGCATGACGAGAATGCCCCGGGTCCAGCAGAAGGTGAAGGAAATTTTCGGTAAGGAGCCCAACAAGGGCGTTAACCCGGACGAAGTCGTTGCGGTTGGTGCAGCCATTCAAGGCGGCGTCTTGAAGGGCGATGTCAAGGATGTGCTCCTGCTGGATGTCACCCCCCTTTCTCTGGGTATCGAAACCCTGGGCGGCGTCATGACCAAACTGATTGAAAAGAATACGACCATCCCTTCCCGGAAGAGTCAGATCTTTTCCACTGCGGCGGACAACCAGCCGGCTGTCAGCATTCATGTGCTCCAGGGCGAACGGTCTATGGCCCAGGACAACCGGACTTTGGGCCGGTTCGAACTGGTCGGAATCCCGCCGGCACCGCGAGGTCTGCCGCAAATCGAGGTCACATTCGATATTGACGCCAACGGTATCGTACATGTTTCGGCGAAAGACCTCGGAACGGGGAAGGAACAGAGTATCAAGATCACCGCCTCGAGCGGTCTGAATGACGCGGAGATCGAAAAACTCGTGAAAGAAGCGGAAGCGCATGCCGAGGACGACAAGAAACGCAAGGAATTGATCGAAGCGAGAAATCAGGCTGATTCTTTCGTCTACAGCGTCGAAAAGAATGTCAAGGAATTCGGCGACAAGATCGACGCCGCGGAGAAAGCCAGGATTGAAGACGCCATCGCCAAGTTGAAGAAGGCCATCGAGGGGGAAGATCTGCAGGCCATTCAGGCGGCTCAGGAGGAGTTGACCAACGCCTCTCACAAGCTGGCCGAGGCCATGTATGCAAAGACAGCCCAGCAGCAGGGTGGAGCCGAAGCTCAGGGAAGCGCGGGCGGAGGCACCCAGGAAAGTGCCGGCCGTAAGGATGATGATGTGGTCGACGCTGATTTTGAAGATGTAAAGTAATATAGATCAGAGTGGTCTGGAAATACCCGGAAAGCGTGCTGTTGACTTCCGGGTATTTCCATTTTATGGAGAAGCGGACAGGTCTCTCGGTTTTTTATGTCCGAGCCTGAAGCAAAGGATGACGGAACGCAAACCAGTGATGAAGATCAGGGTATTCATTTTCACAATCAGTTGGGTCATTTTGTTTTCTTCCCTTTGCGTCGGATCCGAACAGGCCGGTTCCGATAAGATGGAAAAAAACGGGAATCGGTTTTCTCTGGGGACGATTCTCCCTCTGACCGGGCCATATGAAAGATACGGCGTTCGTGTACTCGAAAGCCTGATTCTGGCGGGTGGCTTTTTCGATGCGGATCGAGATTCGTTCTGGGAACTTCATATCGAGGATTCGCAGATGCGTCCGGAAAACGCCCGAAAAGGTCTGATGAGATTGGCGGACCGGGAAAATTTACTGGCCGTGATCGGTCCCCTCTCCAGCGAGGAGGCTTTCCCATCGACAGAGGCGGCGCAACAACGGGGCATCCCTCTGATAACCCTTACGAAAAACGAAGAGGTTACGCAGGGCGGGGCTTATTGCTTCAGTGGCGTTCCCAGTTCACGGAATCAATTGAGTCATCTGAGCTATTACATACGGGACGAGCTTGGCAAGAGTCGGATTGCCATCCTTTACCCCAATGTTCCGTCCGGCCGTGATGCAGCACAGTTTTTCCGCAGCGAAATCAAAAAACGAGGCGGGAAGGTCACTCACTTTGTTCCTTATCAAGAAGATGCTACCGACTTTTCCAGGGAAATCGCCGCTCTGGTCGGGAAGCAGAAGGACATGGGGCATAACGGACGCGATACCCGAAAGATGACGCACCGCATCGGCTTTGACGCGCTGTTTATTCCTGATACGGCCCTCCGTGTTTCACAGATCGCCGCGCAGCTCTCCTTTTACAATGTTCGCGGGTTTCAATTACTCGGCAACAGCAGTTGGCATGATCCGGACACCCTCATGAAGCAGCGGGACCTGTTGAACGGAGCCATCTTTGTCGACGGCTATATCTCATATGGGAACAACAGGGAGACGGAGGCGTTTGTCGATCATTTTTATACGGTGTACGGCAGGGAACCGGATGCTCTTGAGGCCTATGCCTACGATGCCATGGCGCTCATTCTGGAGAAGATCCTCAAAAGAGATGCCCCCATTTCCCGGGAGCAGTTGAAGGCGGAACTGGCTGAAGTCAAGGCGTATCCCGGAGTCAGCGGGAGCATTACGATGACCGCGCAGCGGATTATGGATAGCGAACCTTTGCTGATCGTGTTGATGAACGGTGAACGTGTCCGCATCAATGAACCTTGAATCTTTATTTCGGCCCGATACGAGGCCGTTTCAGGAGAGAAGCATAATTGGGAAAGCGATATATATTAACCAACGATGACGGCATTCATGCCAAAGGCTTAATCACCCTGCACCGGGAGTTATCTCAGGATGCGGATTGTCTGGTGGTGGCGCCTGAGGTGGAACAGAGCGCGGTGGGCCACGCTATCACGCTCTTTCGACCTATCATGGTGCGAACGGCGCGAAAAAACGGCAACGAGATCGGCTACGCCGTCAAGGGAACCCCGGCCGATTGCGTGAAACTCGGTATTCGGGAACTCTCGGACCGGCCGGTTGATCTGGTTGTGTCGGGTATCAATTTGGGAGCCAACGTGGGCGTCAATGTCATTTATTCCGGGACGGTGTCTGCCGCCACGGAGGGGATCATCATGGGTGTGCCTGCCATGGCCGTCTCCCTCGATTCGCGCAAAGACGGCGATTTTGAATTTGCCGCCCGTTTTGCGCGCCGACTGGCACACCTGCTGGTGGATCAAAAACTCTTCGCCGGGATGGCCGTTAATGTCAACGTGCCCGCCCTGCCGGAAAAGGAGATCAAGGGCGTCGTCATCACCAAGCAGGGGAAAACGCGTTTCATGGAAAATTTTGAGAAAAGAGTCGATCCGCGGGAGAATACCTATTACTGGCTGGCAGGCGACACGCGCATTTCGGATCATGAAGAAGAGGATTCCGACGCCTGCGCCCTGAGCCGGGGGATGATTACCATCACCCCGATCTATCATGATTTGACTTGCCATGAGGTCATCCGCGAGATGCGTGAATCCAAGGCGACCAGGGACCTTTTTTCCGACCTGCTGCGGCAGGGCGCATAAGAAACAGTTTTCAGGGCCGTATTTTCGTTTTATTCATTCCCCCGGGAAACTGGACCGCATCAGACGTTCGCCGCCGGCGGGGGCGATCATCACAGCGGCGTCGATCTTCTCGCCGGTAAATCCGCCTTCCCCAGTAAGATGCTGTTTCCATTCCGGAATCTTCTATGATATGATTCATTCGTCCGTTTATGAAGTCGGAGTGCCGTTGAGGAGGGTTATTGATCGACCGTGCCTTTTAGGCAATGTTCTTGTTTCGCTCTTTTTCATGTGAGTATCCGGTGTTTTTAATTTTCCAGCGACTTTTGGATATTCAACCTTTTTTCTGTTCAAATGAGACGGGGGGGAAGCGAAATGAAGAAGATATGGATGCCCAAAGTCCCGGGTTACGGGAAATATATTATCATACTCTGTCTGTTCAGCGCCGCCGGTTATGCCCTGCTTTATTTTACCTATGAAAACGTCAAGACCAAACTGATCGCAAATCTCAATGAGAGACAACTGGTCCATGGCCGGCAAGCAGCCCGCGCGCTCACGGATTTCTTCGAAAACTGGACGACCACGCTGACGGCTTATTCCTGTATCGATGACATCATTGACCTCAATGATCAAGGGAAACGACTCATGGCCGCTTTGTATGAAACGAGAAGGGGTCAGATCAGAGCCGTCACCCGTGTAGACGCCCAGGGCAGGGTCGTTTATACCATACCCGCCTCTCCCGGAGCAATCGGCAGAGATATTTCTTCACAGAAGCATATCAAAGAGATCCTGCGTACCCACCGGCCTGTGGTCAGCGATGTTTTTCGGACCGTCCAGGGTTTCGAAACCGTGGCGCTGCACGTTCCCGTCTTCCGCAACAAGACCTGCCGGGGAACCATTGGTATTGCCATTCATTTCAGCACCTTGTCCGAACGATATCTGGAAAGCATCAAGATCGGAGAAGGTGGCTATGCCCGGATGATCAGTCGCGACGGGACGGAGCTTTATTGCCCTGTCCCCGGCCACGTAGGGAATTCGGTATTCAAAAACTATCGCGATTATCCGGATATGCTTGCCTTGGTCCGTAAGATGATGAAAGGCGAACAAGGGGTTGCCGCCTATCGGTTCAACCGCATCCGCGACGATACGGGTGAAAAGGTCATCAAGCAAGCCGTTTATCTTCCAGTCCAACTGGGCAATACCTTCTGGTCCATCGTGATTGCCACACCCGAAGAAGAAATTATGGGTGAGCTTTCGAGCTTTCGTAATCGTCTGGTGCTGGTTGCCGCTCTGCTGCTTCTGATTATCGGGGGACTTTTTTTCGTGATGTTTCGTAATCGAATGCTTGCCCGGGAAATTGTGCAGCGACAGAGGGCGGAAGAGGCAATCCTGGCAAAGACAGAAGAGTTGGATCGCTACTTCACCGCCAGTCTTGATCTTTTGTGCATCGCAGATCACGAAGGCTGTTTCCGTCGATTGAATCCGGAATGGGAAAAAACCCTGGGGTATCCCCTTTCGGAACTGATCGGAAAACGCTTTCTCGATTTGGTCCATCCGGACGATGTGAAAGCGACGATCGATGCGATGGGTCAATTGAGAAAGAGTGAAGAAATACAAAATTTTGTCAATCGCTATCGCCATCGGGACGGGACGTATCACTGGATCGAATGGCGATCTTATCCGGTTGAAAACAGCATTTACGCCGTCGCCCGGGACATCACGGAGCGCAAGCAAATGGAAGACGAACTCAGGGCCTCCCAGGCTCGTCTGAGAGAAATTATTGAATTCCTGCCCGACGCGACGTTTGTCATCGACAAAGAGGGCCGGGTGACGGCGTGGAACCGAGCCATCGCCGAGATGACGGGAATCCGTGCCGAGGAGATCGTTGGTCAGGGCGATCATGCCTACACGGTGCCATTTTATGGGGAACGCAGACGGGCACTGGTCGATCTGCTGATTGAACCGGATGAATCGTTTTTACAGGAGCACTATCAAGCCGTATCCAAGACAGGGGACACCCTTTCCGCGGAAGGTTTTGTACCCGGACTGAACAAGGGAGAGGGTGCGTATATATGGATGACGGTTACACGTCTATCTCGAGACGACGGGGAGATAATCGGCGCAATAGAATCGATTCGCGATATGAGCGACCGGAAGACCATGGAAGTCGCCCTGCGGGAGAGTGAATCGCGCTTCAAGGAATTGTCGGACCTGTTGCCCGAAGCGGTCTTTGAAACGGATCTGGATCTGATCATCACCTTCGTCAACCAGAAGGCCGTCAATCTCTTTGGTTATACGGACCAGGACATTGAAAAGGGTATCCATGCCTCGACCATGCTTGTTCCCGAAGAACAGGGACGGGCACGGGACATCGTACGCCGGCGATTGGCCGGTGAATTCGGAGGCCCTGTCGAGTACACGGCGGTCAAGCGCGACGGCACACGTTTTCCGGTCATGATCAATGCGGTCCGTGTGATGCGGAATGCTCAACCGGTCGGTCTGAGGGGCCTGATCATCGATATAACGGACCGAAAACGCGCCGAAGAACAGATTCGTCTCCAGGCCATGGTGCTTAATCAGATACAAGATGTGATCACCATTACGGATTTATCAGGTAACATCACCTATGTGAACGAATCTCAAACAAGGGTGCTGGGTTATAAAAGGGAAGATCTGATCGGCAAACACGTCTCCTGTTTGGGAGATGATCCGGACCAGGGTGCGACACAACAAGAAATTATTGAAAAAACGAGAACACAGGGCGTCTGGCGAGGTGACGTGATTAATTATCGTGCGGACGGCGGCGAAGTCATCCTGGATTGCCGGACCCAACTGGTTTATGACGAGTCCGGGAAACCCATCGCCATGGCCGGATTCTCCACCGATCTTTCGGAAAAAAAGCGGCTGGAACGTGCCCTGGATGAAAACCGCCGGGACCTCCGCGCGACGGTCGACGCCACGGACGACCTGGTGATCATGACGGATGCGATCGGACACATCCTGCTGTACAATCGAAAATTTGGTGAACATTGTCGGCACGTCTCCGATAATTTAACCGGCCGCAAGATCTTTGAACTGATTCCGGAAACAACAAGAGAAACACGTTGGCGTCTCTTTGAAGTGTCGTGCGCAAAAGGGATTCCGTTGTTTTTCGAGGATGAATCGGACGGAAGAACCTGGTCCAACGCCGTCTATCCCGTTGTCGACGAAAGCGGTGTTGTAACTCGAATGGTCCTGTTTTGCCGCGACATCACCGAGCGTAGAATCTCCGAACAGCATCGCCGTGAGCTGGAAGAACGTCTCCGGCGGGCGGAAAAGATGGAAGCCCTGGGACTCCTTTCCGGCGGTGTGGCCCATGACTTGAATAATGTCTTGGGCGTCATGGTCGGATACTCGGAATTGCTGCTGAATCGTATCGAAGCGACGAGTCCCGCCAAATCCTATGCGGAAAAGATTTTACAAGCCAGTGAACGTGCCGCCGCCGTCATTCAGGATATGCTGACCTTGGCCCGAAGAGGCGTGCAAAACCGTCATACGTTGAATCTCAATACGTTAATCATCGATTTTCTTAAAGCGCCGGAATTTCTGAACATCACGCGCCGGCATGCGGGGCTCAGGGTGAGGACGCAATTGGACGCCAAACCCTTGCACATTTTAGGTGCGCCGGTGCAATTGACCAAGACGATTATGAATCTGATCGTCAATGCCGCGGAAGCAATGCCCCGGGGAGGGGACATTACGATCAAAACCGCCAATCAATACCTGGATCGTCCCGTTTCCGGCTATGATGAAATCAGCGAAGGCGATTATGTCGTTCTGACCGTCGACGATACCGGCCAAGGCATTTCACCCGGCGATATCAAGCATATTTTTGAGCCTTTTTACACCCGGAAGATCATGGGAAAAAGCGGGACCGGTCTTGGCTTGTCGGTTGTATGGGGTACGGTGAAGGATCACCACGGATATGTTAATGTGGAGAGTCGAGAAGGTCTGGGATCGACTTTTACCCTCTATTTTCCTGTGTCCCGAGAGGATATCACGGTCAAAAAACTGCCTGCATCCCTGTCGGATTACGTGGGAGAAGGTGAATCCATCCTGGTTGTCGATGACGTTGAGGGTCAGCGTGAATTGGCCCAACGGATGCTCGAGAAACTGAAATATCGCGTCGTGACGGTGAGCAGCGGTGAGGAGGCGGTCGAATATCTCAAGGCGAACCGGGCGGACCTGATTGTGCTGGACATGATTATGGATCCCGGTATGGACGGACTGGAGACGTACCAAAGGATCGTCGAAATCCATCCGGATCAGAGGGCGATCGTTGTCAGCGGTTTTGCTGAAACGGAGCGGGTCAGTCAGATTCAGGCCCTGGGTGGGGGGGATTTTGTGATGAAACCTTATATACTGGAAACCTTGGGGATGGCGGTCAAGAAAGCGCTTACGCCGTCTAAACGCCGGAACGAATCGTGAGTCGGCGCCTCCTCCGGAGCCCCGGGGGGAACGGAGACCAAATTGCGACAGGGCATTTTTTAAAGTTCTTCCGAATTTTCAGGGAACCATGAACAGGGAAGAATTCACGGCTTTCAGCATCGACGCAACCGTGCTTCCCATCGTTCCGGTTGGGGGGCATTGCTTACCAACAGTTCCCATGACGAGCAATTTTACGGAAAATACGATACATAATGTGCCGGTCTCCCGTTACCGACATAGCCGGACGGGCGAAGACAACGGTGTTGTCCCTCTGAAAATGCGGATCGTGGGGCGGGAGGTTGTGGTTGCAAAAACGGGGGGTGTCCTTGGTTACGCTCCCTGGAAGGATTCGCTGCGGCGAATTTGACGGCGGGAGGTGCAAACGGGTTCTGGTGAAGATCATCGGGACGTGACGAACCCGGCTCAATCGCGGTAACGGCCTTCGATCTCTTTCGGTTCCCAGTCGGTCAGGGTATCGCCGCATTCCCGAAATACGACGGCGCGGAGTATCCCATCGTTGACGCTGAAGATGGGCCCATTGCGATAGACTGCCTTTTTAGTCCGGTCACAATCGTCTGCTTGTGTTTCAGGAAAGGTCTTTCATCCTAATGTCTTTTGTTCCGAGGGTTGCGGTGGAATGGAAAACTGAATTTCAACACGCCGATTCAGCTGCTTTTCTTCCGGAGTACGGTTGGGTACAAGCGGATGATATTCCCCGAATCCCTTGACGGAAACGGCCTCCGGATTCACGCCTCCGGCGATCAGGTCGCGTGCCACCTGGGTGGCCCGATCCACGGAAAGTTCCCAGTTTGACGGATAGCGGGTGCTGCGGATCGGCGTATCGTCCGTATACCCCTGGACTTCAACCACCAGATCGGTGTGCGATTTGATAAATAGCGCCACCTTGTTGAGAACGCCTTCCGATGAAGGTTTTAACCGGGCCTGTCCGGGATCGAACATAATCTTTTCGGGAAAGGTGAGCGTCATGACGTCCGCAGTGCGCGTAATCAGGAGGCCCCGCTGATTGATATCGGCGTTCAACGCGTCGGCAAGAGCCTGTTCAAGCGTTGCGGATATTGCTTTTTCCGGCGGCACCGCGGTTGAAGATGATGTAACTTTTTCAGCAGAGGTTTCGGCTGCCTGGGCGATGGCCGTAATGTTCCGGTCGACTCGATGTGATTGTCCGGTCAGGGGTTGTTTCTGCAGGGTCAAGCTGAAAAGCACGACAAAGAAGAGCATCAGCAACATCAACAGATCACTTAAGGTTAACAGCCAGATTTCATTTCCCTTTTCTGTTTGCGCCCCGCCTGGCGACCGTATGGTTCCGGTAACCGTTCTTTTAATCGGTATGGGCAATTCCCCTGGCGATTCATTTGTGGTGATTGCGGGTACGGGTTCTGCAGTTTTCATGACAGTCCCGAAAGAATATGTTTGTGTTGCCCCATGCCGGCCGATTTGGCTATTTCGGGACCGGGTGTCTGCGTGAAGATTGAGGCTGCATAAAGGGCTTCCAGCTTGCATTGCAGGGCCTGAGGATTTTCCTGATCGTGGATGTCCAGAATGCCTTCCTGAATCAACTCCAGACGGGCCTGTTCCTGATCCATGTAATCCTTGATCCGGTGTGAAAGGGGAACGAAGACGAGATTGGCCAGGACGACGCCGTAAAAGGTGCTGAGCAGGGCAACCGCCATATATCCGATCAGGTTCTGGGCGTCAGTGATATTGCCGAAGATACGGATCAGATTGACAATCGTTCCTACCAACCCCAGGGCGGGGGCGACCCTTGCCATGTTGTAAAGCATTTTATACGCGGTGTCGTATTGACGGTAATTCAACATGGTTTCCTTGGCCATGATCTGTTCGATTTTTTCCTTGGAATACTGGTAGGCGATCAGTTCGATGCCGGTTTTAAGCAGGCCCTCGGGAATGCCGTCCCCGAGTTTTTCCAGGGCGCGAATTCCGCTGGTCCGGTATGTGCGGGCCATCTGGATCATCATCCCTATGGTCCACTCGGTTTGATTGCGGTCGTCCAACGTCCGCTTCAGTATTTTCGCGGTCCAGAGAAGCCGTTTCCACGGATAGACCATCATTGTCGCGGCAAAGGTTCCGCCCAGTACGATCAGAAGGGCGTTCAGGTTGGCGATCAGGCCCATCTTTTCGACGGAAACACTGAAGGCGAGGAAAAAGATTCCGGAGATGAGAATCAGGGCTGTGATAATTTGTGGAACCATGAATTATGCTCCTTCACAAAGATTTCTTACGGGTAGGTTTGCATGGAACATGCCATGGTATAATGAAAAGCAAGATATGTGTAAGCCTGTAACAACAATCGGATTTCAATGAGAAGTCAGGTTGAAAAAGCAGACCCTCACTTGAAGCTTTGGAAAATAAGAAGGCATAAATTGCCCTTTGCCATACCGGATGAGCAAAATATTCCCCATGGTGTGTCATGACTTATTGGAATGCCTGTCAGGGCAGATGGCGCTGCTTGATCCGTGCGGCACATCGATGACGCGTTTGAGCAAATCCGGCAGTTCCCGGAACTTGAACGGTTCGGCAATAAAATGCCGTCCGTCCGGAAAATTTTCCGCATGAGAAACCTTTTAATTCTCATTGACACACCTGAGGACCTTGCCTATACTACGCGCCCGCACGGGTTGAGCAGGAGATTATTGCAATAAACCGGTGTTTTTCCAAAGGGGAACCGCGGATGCAACATCCCGGTTTTACAAGACAACAGGCCGATTGCCTGTTTCTGTGACTGTATTTTGGAAGCGGTCATGCGGGTTGAGGGCGTCACGGTTCGATCATATATGCAGCTTAACATGCCAAGTGAATAATATATAAGGATGGAGAATGATTAAGAAAGGACTGCTTTGTCTGCTGCTGGGGTTGATTCTCCTTTTGCCTCTTTCCGTTCGCGCGGAAGGTCGAAATATCATCAAGATAGGCGACGATATCACCATTGAGGAGGGGAAAAGAGTCAACCATGTCATCGCTATCGGCGGTCAGATTACGCTCTACGGTGCGGCGGACGGCAATGTGGTATCCATCGGTGATTCGGTTGTACTGGCTTCCTCGTCTATTGTCGGAGGTAACGTAATCTCCATCGGCGGGGTCATCGCCCGGGGCAACGGTTCGGCAGTCTATGGGTCGCTGACGGGAATCAACATCTCGAATTTTTCCGAGATACTGGCGATCGTTCT
>CAYOYJ010000078.1:0-11695 GCA_964408155.1 uncultured Syntrophales bacterium | reverse complement strand
GGGCGACTATGGCTCGGGAAAAGGCCGCTGTCGCACAGGCGCCGGCTTCCGCCGCGCCGCGGCTGGTCTTTAAGGATTTTTCAATTCCTCTGCCGGAGGCAAGCGGTTACCGGATCCTGATGATCAACTTCGTGGCCGAACTGAGTAAAAACAAAAGACAGACCGATCTGAATACCAACGCCGGTATCCGGCGTCAGGTCATGAATGCGATCCAGTTAAGGGGAAATGAGCTCTTGCCCGGAGGCAACAGCCGGGACCTGTTGAAGAAGGATTTGACGGTTCTCATGAACCAGATTCTCGGCGAGGGTGCCGTGACGAATGTCTATCTTGTCGATTATACCTATATTTAAAAGAACTGAAGCGCCTGTTGTTGGAATATCGTGAGGAGAGGAACCATGGAGAGAACGGAATATTACAATGCCTTGCGGGAGCAGTTCCTGGCGTCGATGTACGACGAACTCATGCCCGGCATTCTCCACAATTTCGCTAATCCCTTGAATGGGATCATGGGCCGGGCCAAACTGCTCCAGCGTCGCCTCGACGGCCATGTGCGCAAGATCCGGGAGCGTTATCCGGATGCGGCGTTCGGATTGAAGGAGGATTATGAAAAACTTCTGAAAGATGTGAGTTCCATCAATCAGGAATCGGATAAGTTTTCCGATCTTTTCTGGGATGTGGCGAGAAAGTTTCAGGGGATTGCCGAGGATCGGCAGGAGAAGGTCAATCTGTCGCAATTGCTGACTGCGGAGATGCGTTTCACTGACTTTTATCTTTCCTTTAAGCACGAGGTCAAAAAGAACCTGATCTTCAAGGAGGATCTCCCTGATGTAACAGGTTCCCTGGCGGACTACTCCCTGAGTTTTTTCGCCCTGATCCGCCGCGCCATGACGGCCATGAAAAACAGATCGACCAAAGAATTCTTCATTTCCACGGACAACGACGGGCAGATGGTTTATGTCCGCCTGCGGGACACGGGCCTGCCGTTTTCCGGCGAGAGTTTGCGTTTTGTGGATGAACTGGCTGAAAACGCTGATCTGCCGACAATGTCTTCTCGCGCGGATGGGTTTTTCGATGCGTGCCTTCTGCTCAAGTATCATGGTGCTCGGATTCGTCTCTCCCATGATGCCGATTTCAATGAGGTGGTGGTTGCCATTCCCTATCGGTAGGAGGCGCGGCATGAAATCGCGAGATCATTTATCGGCAGGCGGATGAATCAGGGGGAGCAAGGGGGAAAGCGCCATGGTCAGAGCAATCGACGCCCAACAGTCTATCCTGCAGTCCCATCAAATGGAGAAGGTCCAGAATGTACAGCAGCAGCATGCGGATATGCAGCAGCGGTATTTCAATCTCCAGTTGACGGAAGAACGACGTCTGCAGAAAGAAAAGGTCAAGGACCTGGAGCAGAAAGAGGCGCCGCATGCCATCAAGGACACCTTCGACCGTGAAGAGAAAAAGCGGGAGACGAAAGATGGTCATGCCCAGAAAGAGTCGGAATCACCGCCTCCCGATGAGAACCCCGACGACGAACCCAGCCCGGGCAGTCGTATCGACATAAAGGCTTAAAATGAATATCCAGATGCTGCTGATTATCCAAATCGTCATTGAGGTTGTTCTCTGCATTGCCGTGGCGTTTTTGCTTTTCCAGGGTTTCGGCAAGGCGCGAAAGGCACCATCGATGCCCGTTCCGGACAAGACCGACCTGGCGCAATTGAGGGCGCTCCTCGACGAATCTCGGGAGGAATTTCAGAATTTTCAGGAGGCGATGGACCGGGGGCGAAAAACGCTGAGCGATATGATCCGCCAGATCGACGATCGTGAGAAGGCCCTGGCGTTATTGATGGAGGAAGCGGAGAAGAAACTGAGTCAGGAGAAATCCGGAGGGGGCTCCGGCGGGATGGAAGAAAACCTGCGATACAAGGATGCCGCCTGCCTGCTTCGTCAGGGGAAAGCCGACCGGGAAATTGCCCGGGAATGTGGGGTGACGGAAGGAGAACTCGCCCTGATCAAGGGCCTGTTGAGCGCCGGAAATGAGCCGGTCTGATGTCGATTGACCAGATCACGGGTATTGCATCCCAACTGCTGATCAAAGCCATCCAGCAGAGATACGAATTACAGGGCTTCCCCCGGATGCAACCGGGGGAGAGCCTGGAAGCACAGGTGTTGCAAAAGCTGGACGGCAACAAAGCGGTCGTCATGATCAAGGGCGTCCCGGTTACGGCGGAGACCACTGTTCCCCTTCAGGTCGGCCAAAAAATCAATGTCCAGGTCGAAACGCTTCAACCGCAGATTCTTCTGCGATTGACTACGGGTACCGCTGAAGGTGGAGAAACTCAGGCCGCCGATTACTTGAAGGTACTTCGCGCCCCGCCTCCGGCCGCCGCTCCGCTGCAGCTTGGGGAGACCCTGGAAGCGCGGGTGGCGCAGAAACTGGACGCAAAGAATGTGGTCGTCATGTTGAAAGGCGTCCCGGTTGCGGCGGAGACAACCATTCCCCTCCAAGCGGGTCAGAAGATCAATGTCGAAGTTCAAAGCCTCCAGCCCCAGATCCTGTTGCGTCTGGTTGCAGGGGATACCGGGGGAGAGCGGGCCCGCATCGCCGGTTATCTGAAAGTCTTCCGCGCGGGACCTCAGGCCATGACGGAACTGTTCCAATCCGCCGGCCCCCTTTTCAGCCCGGAAAGTTTGAAAACACTTTCACATAGTCTGCTGCGGGACCGGTCACAGGCCCTGGGACAGATGATCCGCACGTTGATATTTTCCACGGAAACCATGAAAAACCCTCTTTTTGTCCGGGATTTTGTGGCCCGTGCAGGTTTTTTACTGGAGCATAACCTGGGAAAGGCCCTGACGGAAAATTCACCCGGGGCGTTCAACGTGCAATCGCAGGGGGATAATCTGAAAAGCGCCCTGATTGACCTCAGCGCGGGCATCCGAACATGGTTGGATACCCGTCCGGACATTCCGGAAGCAGAAGCGGCAAAACTGTTGCGATTGGCCGAATATGCCGATCGCTCGGTCCGGACTCTGGAAACCCAGCAGGTGCTCAATGTGGTGGCCCGGGAACAGGATAACCGGTTCATGGTCCAGGTTCCCTTTGCATTTTCCCAGGGGCCGACGATGCAGGATATCTTTATCGAATTCGGCGGGAGCCGCGGCGAGGAAGAACGGGAAGCGGGTGCGCCTTTCCGCGTGGTGTTTTTCCTTGATCTTGATGCGTTGGGAGAGATGATGATCGATGTCGGCATCAGCGGACAGGACCTGACGGCCGATCTGTCGTGCCAAAAGGTTGACACGGTGGGGCTTGTCTCGTCAGGTCTTGAAGAATTAAGGGAGAATCTCGATTCGCTGGGGTTTCGGGTGATGCGGATGACCTGTGATGTCCGCGATGATATTACTTTAACCAAGCAGGATTATGTCCGGAATTCATCCTGGTATGAGGGCGATGTCATCAATTTCTTTGCCTGACAGGAACGATTGAGCCTCTTTGGGCTTTTCGAGGAGCCGCATCATGGGGCCAAAACATAAAAGAACCGTCGCCGCAGCCATCCGATACGATCCGGAAAAAGATACGGCCCCCCGAGTCACCGCCAAGGGGAAGGGCTATGTAGCCGATAAAATTATTGAACTTGCCAAAAAGCATGGGATTCCCGTCAAAAACGACCCCGGTCTGGTGGAGATCCTGAGCCGCCTGGATATTGACGAGCAGATCCCCGTTGAAGTGTACCGTGCAGTGGCAGAGATCCTCGCCTTCGTTTATTCCTTGAATTCGAACCGGTCTTAGGAAATCCCTTTCCCTGTTCTGCCGGGAAATATTTTCCTCTTTTCTATGTAATCCTTATCGCCAAAGCCGTTTTGATGATTACAGTTTGATGACACACGTTTTTCTTTTCGTTGGTTCGGCAGACAAATATTTGACACATAAATGATGTGATACCCTCTATCAGCGGTTTACCTCCGAGTCTTCTCGCTTGGGTTTCCGAACAGTCAGGCAGCCTTCCCGGTTCTTACATGCCCGGACTTCGACATCCCCCCATTTGGTACGCGACTTGCTTTGTACCGGGTAAAGATCATGCGGAGGGTATAACAACCATGTCCTACAGTATTCTCGATATCGCCGGTGTCGCCGCCGTTAAGGTAAATCAACTGGATCTGGTGTCGAATAACATCGCCAACGCGGCAACGCCCGGGTACAAGACCGAGCATATGATGGCATCCGTGGGGGATAACGTGACCGATCCGACGAACGATCAGGTACCCGAGGTGACCACGGCGGTTTACATCGATTTCAGCCAGGGCGTTCTGGAGAGAACGGGAAACAACCTGGACGTGGCGATCCAGGGCGAGGGCTTCTTTGAGATAGAAACAGCGGCGGGGCCGGCCTACACCCGGGCGGGCAATTTTACCATCAATAAGGACGGCACACTGACGGATCAATTGGGCAATCCCGTGATGGGCGAAGGCGGGAGGATTACCATTCCCAACACGGACAGTCAAACGGATATACAGATCTCCCCAAGCGGCATGGTCAAAGTGTACGGCACTGAGGCGGATGGCAGCGAGGTGGGTGTTTTAAAGGTTGTCACCTTTTCGGACACCACGAAATTGAAACGGTCGGCCAATGGACTGTTTGTTGATCCGGGTCAGGCGGGATTAACCACACCGGCGCCGGAGGAGAAAAATGTTCAATCGGGTTATCTGGAACTCTCCAATGCCTCCGCGACCAAAGAAATGATTCAAATGATTGATATTCAAAGGACTTTTGAGCTTTATCAGAAGGCGATTCAAACGATATCCGAGCAGGACCGGCTGTCTGTCAGCCGGGTCGGCCGGTTGGTTTAACCATTCAAGGAGGATGTTATGATCAGGTCTTTGTATACGGCGGCAACGGGAATGGAGGCACAGCAGTTGGACCAGGATGTGGTGGCCAACAACCTCGCCAATGTGAACACCGTCGGATTCAAGCGATCCCGGGCGGATTTTCAGGATCTCATGTACCAGATCTATGCGAAGGCAGGATCGGAAACATCGGCGGGTAATCAGACTCCCGTGGGTCTTGAAATCGGTATGGGCGTCAAACCCGTCGGGACCCAGAAGATTTTCAATCAGGGCGATTATCAGATGACGGGAAACGCCTTCGATTTTGCCATTGAAGGGGACGGTTTCTTTCAGGTCGATGACAACGGGACCACCTACTATACCAGGGCCGGTAATTTTAAAGTCAGCAAGGACGGCTTTCTGACCACGACGGATGGGTTGAAAATTATACCCGAAATAACCGTTCCGCAGCAGACCGTAACGTTCACCGTGGACAAGGGCGGAACCTGGACGGCGGCGGATCAGGCCGGGACGGCCGTGGCGACGGGGCGCATGGAATTGGCCAAGTTTATCAATCCGGCGGGTTTGACCAGCATGGGCCGCAATCTCTACGATAAGACGGAAGGTTCCGGAGAACCGATTACTAGCAATCCAGGCGAGGAGGGCATGGGAACCATTACCCAGCATTACCTGGAAATGTCCAATGTGAGCGTTATCGAGGAAATGATCAAAATGATCACCGGTCAGAGAGCGTATGAAATCAACTCGAAAGCGATCCAGACGGCCGATGCCATGTTGTCGATTATCGCCAATCTGAAGAGGTAATGTTTTGCAGGAAAAAGCTATGAAAAGGTTCATTTATTTGATTGTTTTCCTCGCCGGTCTGATCCTGATGGCAGGCCCGGTCATGGGGGCCGCGTCTTCTTCCGATGTCAACCGGATCTATAATCTTGGGGAACTGGTTAACCGGTATGTGCGGGATAACTCTTCCCGGACCGCTGAGGACATCCGGATCGAGTTCCCGGAAAAACTTCCCGAAGTGAGCCTCAAAGGGGAAAAATTTTCCTATGACATTTCCCAGGTGGGGAAAACGGTCTTAATCGGCAATTGTCATTTTCTGATCAGGTTTTTCGATGATGGGGTGCAAATTGCCAAACACCAGTTACGAGCCGACATAGAAGTCCGCGAAAATTATGTGACGGCAGCTCGGGTTATCAAGCGCAACAGCATTGTCGGCGCCGGTGATTTGCAAGTGGCGGAAAGATGGGTCCGCAGAATCTCCCTGAAAGCGATCAGTGATGTGGATGAAATTATCGGCAAGCGTTTAATCGTCGATCTCGCTCCCGACCGCGAAATCATCCGCGGGATGGTCAAGGAACCCGTGCTGATCAAAAAGGGGGAAGTGGTACGGATCGTGCTTGATAATGGTCGCATGAGTTTGATGGCCACCGGCGTGGCGGAGGAACCGGGGGTTGACCGACAACGAATCCGAGTGAAGAACCTTTCCTCCCAGAAAACCATTCTGGCGAAGGTCATGGCGGAAGGGTTGGTTAAAATTGAATTCTTTTAAGCGATCATCAGACAGGAAAACCATGAAGTACATAAAGCTTTTATTATATCCGGGTCTTTGCTTCCTTTTGACGTCCTGCATTCCCCTGCAGGAAACCGTCAAGGAAGATGTTTACATCCCACCGGTGGAGCGACCGGCGCCGCAGATGGGGTCCATCTGGCCGGGTGAGAATGCTCAGAATTCGTTGTTTGCGGACCGTAAGGCCCGGGGGATCGGCGACGTTGTCACGATCATCATCTCCGAGTCCTCGACGGGCAACAACAAGGCGGGGACCGATACGAGCCGGAATTCCAGTACAACCGCAGAGATTGACGCGCTTCTGGGAATAGAAACCTCCATTCTTAAAAGGAACGAAAATATGGGCGGCCAGATCAAGATCGGCGGCAGCTCCGCCAACAGTCTGAAGGGCGCCGGGAATACAAGCCGGGGGAATACCTTGGTTGCGCGGATTACCGCACGCGTCATTCGGGTTCTGGAAAACGGAAACCTGGTGATTGAAGGCCGGCGGCAGGTGACGGTCAACGCGGAAGATCAGTTCATCGTCATTTCCGGGATCATCCGTCCTGATGACATCTCGTCGGATAATCTGATTGCTTCCCAGTATATTTCGGACGCGCAAATTATGTACACGGGCAAGGGGATTGTCAACGACAAGTTGAGACCGGGATGGCTGACACGGGTGGTCGACTGGGTCTGGCCCTTCTAAGGATATGGATAATTCAGCGGAAAAGTCGTGGGAGTAAAAAATGGGCAAGATCAGTATAAAAGGGTTCGGGATTATCTTGACGATCGTGTTCATCCTTCTTGGTATCGGATGTCCCCGGGCGCAGGCCGCTCGAATCAAAGATATTGCTGAGTTCAACGGCGTTCGGGACAACCAGTTGATCGGTTACGGTCTGGTGGTCGGGTTGGCCGGGACGGGTGACGACGTCGATAACGGTTTTACACGGGAAACCCTGGCCAACCTGCTCAGCAGGCAGGGCTTGTCCACGAAAGACAAGAAAATCGATGCGGACAACGCCGCCTCGGTCATGGTTACGGCAACCATGCCGCCGTTCGCCAAGGTGGGAACCAAAATTGATGTGACGGTTTCTTCGATCGGCGACGCCGATAGCCTTCTGGGGGGTACCCTGCTCATGACCCCTCTGAAGGGGGCTGACGGGCACGTCTATGCCGTGGCTCAGGGACCGGTTACCCTCGGTGGATTCTCAGCGGGCGGCGCCAACGCCAGTACCGTGAAGAACCATCCCAGTGTGGGGACGATCTCCAACGGCGCTTTTATTGAAAAAGAGTTGAAGTACGATCTGGATCGCAGAAGGGAGCTGACCATTCAACTCCAGCGACCGGATTTCACGACCGCCAAGCGCGTGGCCGACGTCGTTCGTTCCTCTCTGAATGGTGTCGAGGTCCGCCAGCTCGACGGCCGCGTTGTAACGGTTGCCCTGTTATCCTCGACCGGAGGCAGCGTTGTTGATATTTTACCCCGGATTGAAAACCTGGAAGTGTCCGTTGATACGCCTGCAATGGTTGTCATGAACGAGAAGACCGGAACCGTGGTCATGGGGGAAAATGTCAGAATATCGACGGTGGCAATTTCCCATGGCAATCTGAGTATTCAGATCCGGGAAAACTACAACGTGTCTCAACCCCTGCCCTTTGCGCCGGGGGCGGCACCGGGAGCGCGTCCGGCTAAAGACGGGAAGACAGGGACCGTGATGGCACCGGGCGGTCAGACGGTGGTGACCCAGGAGACAACGGTCGGTGCGACGGAGGAAAAAAATCAGCTTATGGTGGTTCCCAAGGGTGTGACGATTGATGAAGTGGTCAAAGCGCTGAACGCCATCGGGGTGACGCCGCGAGATCTGATCACGATCCTTCAGACAATCAAGGCCGCCGGCGCCCTGCAGGCGGATCTGAAGATCATATAACGTGGGGATTTTTCAAACCGGATTAATGGAAAAGGTAAGGTCGGAACATGGACGGTTCGATTAAAAGTGCGGCACCGGTCATCATATCCGCTTCGGCCAAGCGGGTTGATGAGGCAACCGCGGCGCAGCAGGAAAAAGAAAAACAGTTGCGGAAGGCCTGCGCCGATTTCGAGGCCATTTTCACCTATCAACTGTTTCAGTCCATGCGGCATACGATACCCGACTCGGGATTGCTGAACAAGTTTCCCGGGAAAGACACCTATGAGATGATGATGGATCAGAAAGTTGCCGAAGAACTTTCCAGAAGGACTCATGGTCTGGGATTAAAGGAAATGCTCTACAAACAATTGGCGGGGAAAGTACTTAAAAACGGGGAAAGTGTCAATCCGGTGACACCCGGAAGGACGGTATCGAACATTTTAGTGTCAAAAGATTAAAGTTTTTTCTGGAAGTGCCGATAACAGTGGTAAGATCATTGAGAAGGAGAAAACAGAAGTGAAGATTTCCGGTATTAAAGATACGACTGCCCAGATGATTCAGCAGTATCAGAAGAACGACGGCCTGCGTCAAGGGGCCGAGCGGGCGGTTACGGGAGTCGCTGCTCCTCAGGAGAAGGTCGATCTGTCCACGAAGGCAAAAGATGTTCAGGCAATCAAGAATGCCGTTGCCGGCATTCCGGATATCCGGGAAGAAAAGGTTCAGGAATTGAAGGGCCGGATAGAAGCGGGAACATACAATGTGAGCGGGGAAAAGATCGCCGAAAAAATCGTGGGAGAGTCGCTCCTCGACATTTTCGCGTAAATTCGCGATAAACACCCGCCTGACCGGGGCATGCCCTGCATGCCCTTCCGTGGCATTCCGTTCCCCTCTCTGCCGTGCAGCCTCTTCATCCTGAGGCGGGCTCCTTCGGGAGGCCGTTGCCCCAATTTGATTTATTCATCATGGATAGGATGGTTTGTCATGGATCAAAAATATGACACGGGGAGCGCCGAAGAAATCATCGAAGAGCAGAGATTTCTCTACAACAAACTCCTGGGCAATCTGGAACAGGAACAGTCCATTCAGCAGTCCCTCCTCGATCTCCTGGGGGAGGAACGGGTGGTATTGACCAAGGCCTCTCCGGACGCCATCGAGGAAATCAACAGCCGTAAAGAAAGCCTTCTTATCCGGGAGAAAGACAATGCGGCTGCCCGTCGAGACATTATCGGGGAAATTCGCTCTCTCCTGGGATTTCAGGCCGAAAACATCTCCCTCTCCGATCTTGTGGATCGGGCCTGCAATGAAGCCTTGACGGGCGAGCTGCGTACCCGTCAGCACCTCCTGACGCAAACGGCCAACGCGATCCGTGTCAACAACCACCGTAACCGGGAATTGATTCACGCCGCCCTGGAAGATGTCCAGGGATCGCTCCGCCTGCTTCAGAGCATGATGGCTCCGGGGGGAAATTATCAGAAAACGGGTCGGCTCAGTGTGAATCCCACGCAGGGCAGCCTCATTCACAGGGAAGGATAGGGCCATGGCAATCAGTGCACTTCTCAACACGGCCAAGGACGCGCTTCTGAGTCATCAGATGGCCATCGATGTGACGGGATCGAACATTGCCAACGTCAATACGCCGGGATACGCAAGGCAACGCGCGGTTTTTCGGTCCATCGGGGCGGTCGATGTTCAGAGCTACGTCTTTCAGATGGGCGTTGACGTGACGGGCGTCGAACGAATCTATGACAATTACCTGGAATCTCAAATCATTCAGCAGAATCAGCTTGTCGGATACAGCGAAACCAAAGCGGGATTTTTATCCAATATTGAAACGATCTTTGATGAAAGCAAGGGCGGCGGCTTTGCCGATCTGCTCGACCGTTTCTGGGGAGACTGGCAGGAACTGTCGGCAAATCCCGACGGACAGGTTCAGCGGGCCGCTCTTCTGAGTACATCCCAGAGTCTGGCGGCCATGTTCCGGGATATGAGTTCCGGATTAAAGACCCTCGCCGGGAATGCGGAACAGGATATTTCTTCCACGGTGACGAAGATCAATTCGATCGTTTCCGCCATCGGCGACTTGAATAAGCGAATTGTCGAGTCCGGATCGGCCCAGGGCGATGCGAATGTCATGCTGGACAACCGGACGGAACTGCTGAAATCCCTCAGTAATCTCGTCGATATCAACATTGTCGAAGCCAATGACGGCAGCGTGAAGGTGTTTCTGGCCAACGGCAGTCTGCTTGTTGACGGAACGATGACCAAGAGCCTTGCCCTTGCGCCGAGTGCCAAAGATCCGACCATATCCGATATCGTATTCAGCGATGCGACGGGTGACCCCATCACGGAGAGCATCACGAAAGGCAAGCTGGGGGCCTTAATTAACATCAGGGATATAATTATTCCCGGGTACCTGACAGAACTGGATAACTTGGCGGCGGGAATTGTGAACGAAGTCAATACGATCCATCGGTCGGGCTTCGACCGTTATCAGAACACCGGAATCGATTTTTTTGAGCCGGTAACCAAGGCCGCCTACATGCAGGTCAACACGGTGATTGCCGGCGACGTCAATCGGATTGCCGCGTCATCGACCGTCATGGGTGACGGCAAGAATGCCCTGCGGCTGGCTGAACTGGGGGAAAAGGGCGTGCTGAACGGCGGTTTGTCGACGTTCAGTGAATACTACACTTCGATTGTCGGTCAAGTCGGGCAGGAAGTCTCCGACACCAATTGGTCTGTGACGCATCAGAATAATGTTATGGAGCGCCTGACCAATATGCGGGAATCCGTTTCGGGCGTCTCCATCGACGAGGAGATGGTAAAGCTGATCAAGTATCAGATGGGGTACAATGCGGCGGGCAAGCTCGTTTCAATCGTGGAAGAGATGCTCGATACCCTGATGAGCATCAATCGGTGAGGACCTTATTGTATAAGGATTGAAAAAGCCGGGAAAAGGACGAAAGATCATGCGCGTATCCGATAATATGAAATACTATTCCACGATTAAAAACATGAATAATCTTCAGACGGACTATAACGCCCTGCTGGAGAAGCTGGCGAGCCAGAAGAAAATCAATCGTCCCTCGGATGACCCGTCTGGCATGATGAAAGTCCTGAACGGACGCCAGACCCTGTCAACTATTGAGCAGTACCGGGGCAACATCGAGCAGGGGACGACATGGATCAAGGCGACGGACACGACCTTAAACGGCGTCCTCAAACTGTTGGGAACTATCCAGACCGCCGCCGACAATTTCGGCACGGAAACCATTTCGACTCAAGATATTTATGCCGGACAGGTGCGGGAAGCGCGCGATCAGATTCTCTCTCTGGCCAATTCACAACTGGGGGGGAATTATCTTTTTTCCGGGTCCCTGGTCAGTACGAAGCCCTTTTCCGC
>CAYOYJ010000077.1:0-11847 GCA_964408155.1 uncultured Syntrophales bacterium | reverse complement strand
CGTACCGAAGATAATATTGGCGTCCTCATGGGCTTCCGATTGGATCAGGGAGGAGGCTTCGTTAATCTCGTGGAGCGTCATGTCGGGGCCGCCGGTGATGTTGAGGAGAACTCCCCGGGCGCCCTGAATGCTGTTATCTTCCAGGAGCGGGGAAGAAATCGCCTTCTGGGCGGCTTCGACGGCGCGGTTTTCGCCGGTGGCGTTTCCTGTTCCCATCAAGGCCAAGCCCATCTCGGACATGATGGATTTCACGTCGGCGAAATCGAGATTGATCAAACCGGGAATGGTGATCAAGTCCGAGATACCCTTGACGGCATTGTATAGAATGTCGTCGACTTTCTTGAACGCTTCAGGGAAGGAGAGGTTCCGCCCGCCCAGACTGAGGAGTCTCTGGTTGGGAACGACGATCAGCGTATCGACGATTTTCCGCAGGGCGAGAATGCCTTCTTCGGCCTGAAGAATCCGCCTTTTCCCTTCAAAGGGGAAGGGCTTGGTGACAATTGCCACCGTTAATGCCCCAATTTCCTTAGCGATATCCGCAACAACGGGCGCACCGCCGGTTCCGGTACCCCCGCCCTCACCGGCGGTAATGAAAACCATGTCCGCGTCTTCCAGATAGCGGCGAATGACATCCCGGGATTCCTCGGCGGCCTGCTTCCCGATCTCCGGGTTGGAGCCGGCCCCGAGTCCTTTCGTCACTTCGCTTCCCAGTTGAATCTTGACTGGTGAAGTCGATGTTCTTAAGGATTGTGCATCCGTGTTGGCGGTAATGAATTCCACGCCCCGCAGATTGTAAGAAATCATCGTATTGATCGCGTTTCCACCGCCGCCGCCGATACCAATGACCTTAATCCTTGCCGAGCAGAGTTCATTTCCTTCGTCTGTAAGTTCAAACATAGTTTCCTCCCTTAAAAGAATTCTAGACACCAGTTTTTTAATCGCTTGTATGTTCTTGTTAAGGCATTACCCGAGCCGTTTCTCATTTTCTTGGATACGTTTTGGCTGCCGTAGAGGACCAGACCCACACCCGTTGCATGCATGGGGTGGTTGATCTTTTCGCTCAAGCCTCCCAGTTTCTGGGGGAAGGCGCGTCTCACCGGCATGTTCAGGGTCTGCTCCGCCAGTTCGGTGATGCCCGTCATCATCGATGTTCCCCCTGTGAGAACGGTACCGGCGGCCAACAGGTCTTCATAACCCGATTTGCTTATTTCCTTGTAGGCGAGGGTGAGGATCTCCTCCATCCGGGCCTCGATAATCCGTCCCAGGATCTGCCGGGAGACTTCCCGTGGTTCCCGTCCGCCCACACTGGGCACCTCGATGGTTTCTTCCCGGGGAATCAGGGGGCCGTAAGCGCAACCGTGCCGGATCTTGATGCGTTCCGCCTCGGCCACGGGGGTGCGCAGTCCCGTGGAAATATCGCTGGTAATATAGTTGCCGCCCACGGGAACAACGGCCGTCGCCCGGACGGTCCCTTCATAATAAACGGCCATGTTCGTGGTGCCGCCGCCGATATCCAGCAGAACAGCGCCCAGGTCTTTTTCATCCTGGCTGAGAACGGCCTCCCCTGCCGCAATGTGCTCGAGGACAATCTCGTTGATTTCGAGTCCGACCCGGTTAACCGACTTGATGATATTTTGAATAGAGGTGACACTCCCCGTCACAATGTGAACTTTGGATTCGAGACGGACGCCGGTCATCCCGACGGGGTCTTTGATCCCGTCCTGGTCGTCGACCATGAAGCTCTGGGGCAGAATGTGGAGAATTTCCCGATCCGTCGGAATGCTGACCGCCTTGGCCGCTTCTACGGCACGCTGAACGTCTTCCCGGTTCACCTCCCCGCCTTTGATGCCGACGATCCCCAGGCTGTTCTGTCCCCGGATATGTCCGCCGGATACGCCGACATAAACGGAACGAATGGCACAGCCCGACATGTGTTCCGCTTCATCGACGGCCCCCTTGATGGAGTCGACGGTATTTTCGATATTCACCACCACGCCTTTGCGCAGTCCGTCCGATGGGGTCGTACCGATGCCGATGATATCGATGCCGTTTTCCGTCACTTCACAGACCAATACCGATGTCTTGGTGGTCCCAATATCTAAACCGGCGATCAGATTAGTCTTTTTTGCCATTTTTCTGTTTACCTTTCCCTCGCGTCAGTTTATTTCCGCTTTAGATCAATTTATTGTAGCGCCGGTTAAGTCCGGTATTCTGTTCCCTCGACGGTGGTTTTTGGAGGAACGTTTTTAACCTTGCTCTGGACGGTAATCTTTGTGGGGTCCCGCAGATCAATGTGGAGCAGGGCCATATCAATATTCTTTTTCCCCAGGCCTTTGAGTACAGCCGGTAAAGCCTGAAGCTTATTCACATAATCGTCAACACCCAGGACAAGGCAAAGCCCGGTGTCGGTAATCAGAGACAGTCCGAATATTTCGTCCAGATGGACCTCCGAGAGGTTCTGGTAGGCAATCGGTGCCTGTTTTGTATCGGATAAATACGTCAAGAGTTCAAGCGATTTTTTTAGAAGCTTTGTCTGCAGCACGCCGTTTTTATAACATCCCGTCAGTACGGGAAGATCGAGACTGTCGCTTTGATCCAAACCTTTGAAAATGATTCCTTCCCGATCCACAATCTGAAATCCCTGTTTTTTTTCAACCAGAGCCAGAGGTGTCCGCTCACGGACTTCCATGATGAGGCGGTCCGGCAATTCCCGGCCGATATGGGCCTTCTTGATCCAGGGGTTGCTTTCGATGCGCCGGGCGATTTTCTCCGGACTTACGGAAAAGAGGTTCTGACCGGGACGCAGCGCTGCCAGGGTGAGGACCTCCTGCTCGGTGACCTCACGACAACCCCGGACGATCGTTTCCCGGATACGGAAATGAGGATCGCTCAAAATATAACTATAGACAAAAATGAGGGTGGACGTCACGAGAAGGATTGCCAGAACGATCAGGCAGCAGGCCGCGAAATCCTGAAGGAAACGTCCGGAATACCGCTGCAGACGGTTTTTTCTGACACGAAGCGTAGACTGGGATACTTTTCTCACCATGGGTTATCTCTCGCCCAAAAGTTTGACTTCCAACTCCAACACCACACCCCTGTCGCGATGAATGCATTGCTGAATGTGGTGAATCAAAGCCAGGACATCATCAGCCGTAGCGTGCCCCCGGTTAATAATAAAATTCCCGTGTTTTTCGGATATCACGGCATCGCCGATGGCGTATCCTTTCAAGCCCGCTTCTTCGATCAGTCTTCCCGCGGGAATCTCCTTGGGGTTCTTGAAAATGGACCCGGCGTTCTTGTACTGAAGAGGATGTTTATTTCGCCTCTCCTGCATGATTTTTTTCACTTTTTCGCCGACATGTCCTTCCGGATCATGCTTTAATCGAAATGCCGCCTCAATGATTCCCGAGTTTTCCGGCAGTCGAAAATTTCGATAGTCAAAATGCAGTTCTTGTCTCTCCAGACGTCGCACGGCTCCCTGGGCGTCCATGAGTGTAGCGGCTTCGAGGACTTCAGAAATGCTGTGGCCGTAAGCACCGGCGTTCATCCGGACCCCGCCGCCGACACTGCCGGGAATACCGGCGCAGAATTCAAACCCGGTCAGGTTTTCCCGGACCGCAAGGGCAACCACTTCGAATAAAGAGGCGCCGGCTTCCGCCCGGATCTGCATGGAGCCTTCATCGTGCTGCCGGATGTCGATCCGATTTAATCGACCGGTACAGATCAGTGCTCCCCGGTAACCCTTGTCCGTGACGATGAGATTGGTCCAGTTCCCGACGATGGCGTGTGCTGTGCCCTGACGGTTCAGCAGACGGATCATTTCAGCCATATCTTTAACGGATTTGGGATACAGGAGCATGTCGATTCGACCTCCAACGCCCATGGATGTGTGGTCCGTTCCCGCCTCAGAGAAATACACCGCATCGGGGAAAAGAGATTCCCAGGCGAGGCATTCGACTGTTTTATCCGTAACCCGCATGATTATCCTCTGGTTGTACTCGCACTTTTCAGGCGCTTGGCCAGCGCATCCCCGATTTTCCAGACGTTGCCCGCCCCGAGGGTGAGGACCGTATCCTTCGGACGTACAATGGACGCCAGATGCTCCACAATGTTATCGAAGGCCTGGATATGCAAAACGTTTTTATGTCCCCTGGCGATAATGCCTTCCTGCAATCCTCCTGATGAAACCCCGGTAATGGGGTCTTCGCCGGCGGGATAGATGTCCATGATGAGCAGCTCATCCGCTTTCTCAAAACATTCAGTAAATTCCGGGAAGAGAGCCTGGGTGCGACTGAAACGATGGGGTTGAAAAACGACGATGAGGCGGTTCGGCCAGACCTGCTTTGCGGCCCCCAGTGTTTCCCGGATTTCCGTCGGGTGATGGCCGTAATCGTCGACGATGGTGATATCGTTTACGCTTGCTTTCACTTCCAGTCTCCGCTGGGCGCCTGTAAACAGGCTGATTCCTTCACGAATCGCTTCAAAAGTCAGGTCGAATTCCCTGGCCACGGCGATGGCCGCCAGAGCATTGGCAACGTTAAACCGGCCGGGGACATTGAGAACGATTTCACCAAGAGAGGTATTCTTTTCGACAACTTCAAACCGGCTGCCCCGCTTTTCGGGGCAGATGCCCTCGGCGCGGTAGTCGGCCGGTTCATTGATTCCGTAGGTCAGTACCTTTCGCTTGATCTTGGGCAGGATTTCCCGGACGTGATCGTTGTCCGTGCAAAGGACCGTGATGCCGTAGAAGGGGACGCTGTTGGCGAACCGAAGGAAGGCGTCTTTGATCTCGTGAATGTCCTGGTAGTGGTCCAGATGCTCGCGGTCGATGTTGGTAATGACTGCCAGATTCGGAGAGAGCTTCAGGAAAGAGCCGTCGCTTTCATCCGCTTCGGCTACGATAATTGCGCCGTCGCCCAGTTTGGCATTGCCGCCGATGCTGCCGAGCTTGCCGCCGATGACCATCGTGGGATCAAGTCCGCCATGGGCAAGGATTGTCGAGATCATGGAGGTCGTCGTGGTCTTGCCGTGGCTGCCGGAAATGGCGACGGAGAATTTCATTTTCAGAAGTTCCGCAAGCATTTCGGCGCGGGGAATGACCGGAATGCCGCGCAAGTGTGCTTCCTGTACCTCCGGATTGTTTGAACGTACAGCGGTCGAGGTAACCACCACATCGGCGTTTCCGATATGGTCTTCCAGATGGCCTTGAAAAATCCGGGCGCCCAATGAGCCAAGACGCCGGGTGGTGTCGGTCAAGTTGAGATCTGAGCCGGTTACGGTATACTTGAGGTTAAGCAGCACTTCGGCAATCCCGCTCATCCCGATTCCCCCGATTCCCACAAAATGGATGCATTTGATTTTTCGCTGCATACCATGGATGGGATCATATTTTTTCATAAGCAAATTACCTGTTATCTTTCCGGTCGGGGGAACGGATCTTGCCGCACACCCTTCCCTCATATCATGAACGTCTCTTCTTATCGATCATCAATGCGCATTCGTTCACAATTTCCGACACCGCATGCGGCCGCGCAAGTCGGCGAGCGCATGCCTCCATCCGACTGATCCGAGTCGGGTCACGGTAAAGAGATAGAATCGCATCTGCGAGTTTTTCTCCGGTCAATCCCCTTTCGGGCAGCATGATCGCCGCCCCGGCACGGACGAGGACCTCCGCGTTTTTCGTCTGGTGGTCGTCGGCGGCATAGGGGTAGGGAATCAGAATAGAGGCTCGGCCGCTGGCCGTCATTTCTGCAATGGATGTCGCGCCCGCCCGGCAAACGAGTAAATCGGCCCGGGCGTAAACGCTTGGCATGTCCATGATAAATGGGTGTACTTCGGCGTCGAATTCCTTGTTTTTGTAGACGGAGTCGACCCATTCAAGTTCTTGGGCTCCGGTCTGATGAATAATATGCAACTCCTGCCGTATTTCTTCCAGTTTATTCAACGCGGCAAGGACCGCCTGGTTGATGGCTCTGGCGCCCTGGCTGCCGCCGAAGACCAGCAGTTTGAATTTATGCTCCGTTCCCAATGGTTTGTCCGGAGCCGAAATGAAGGCCGTCCGGATGGGGTTGCCTGTGTGAAGGATTTTCCTCTGTGGAAAACGCTTTTTCGTGTCGGGAAAGGTCAGAAAGATCCGGTCCACAAAACGGGCCAGGATACGGTTTGTTACCCCGGGATAAGCATTTTGTTCCGCGACGGCGGTTTTTATACCCATAAGGTGGGCGGTCAATACGACCGGCCCGGAGGCGTAACCGCCGACGCCCAGAACCAGTTCCGGCTGGAAGGACCGGATGATCTGAACGGATTGCATGATACTTCGAGGAAGTTTGGCCAAGGCGGAAAACATGCCGATTGTCCCCTTTCCCTTGATTCCCGCAACGTCGATCAGGGCCAGGTCATACCCCAAACCGGGAAGGACGCGCTTTTCGATACCCCGTTCCGTACCCACGAACAGGATGCGGCTGTTCCCGTCACGAATCAATATTTCCTCGGCGATGGCGATACCCGGGAAGAGGTGTCCTCCGGTGCCGCCGCCGGCAATGATGATTTTCATGGTCGGCTCGCTTTAAGCCTCCTGTGAGGAAATATTCAGTAAAATTCCTATTGTAGCCAGGCTCATCATGAGCGAGGTTCCTCCGTAACTTAAAAAGGGGAGGGTCAATCCTTTTAGGGGGATTAAACCCATCACGCCGGCGATATTAATGAATACCTGCATGAAAATCAGGATCGTCAAACCTGAAGCCAGAAGCATGCCGAAGAGATCGGGTGCCTTGAATGCAATGACGAAGCCCCGGATGATCACTACGGCGTAAAGCAGAATCACGACCGATACGCCGAAAAAACCACTTTCCTCGGCGATGACGGAAAGGATAAAGTCCGTGTGCGGTTCCGGCAGATAAAAAAGCTTCTGCATGCCATCTCCGATGCCGACACCGAGGGGCCCGCCCGACCCAAAGGCGATCATGGACTGGATGATTTGAAAACCGGTGCCGTAAGGATCTTTCCAGGGATCAATAAATGCCGTCATGCGTTTCCAGCGATAGCCCTGACAGAGCGCCCAGATAACAAAAGGGGTGAACATCCCGATCAGTCCGAGAAGATGGACCAGCCTGGCTCCGGCAAGATAGAGCATGATCATGGCCGTCACGGCGAGAATGGCTGTCGTGCCGAAATCGGGTTGAAGAATGATGAGTCCTATCATGCAGGCCGTCACGATTAAAGGGGTGAGAATGCCCCGGATGATTTCCTTGACGTGCTGCCTTTTCCGGGTCAGAAAGAAGGCCAGGAACAAGACGACGGATACTTTTACCCATTCGCCGACCTGGAATGCGATGAAACCCAGGTTCAGCCAGCGGGTGGCGCCGCCGACCTTTTTCCCCAGAAAAGGCACAAATAAAAGCAGCAGCATGACAAAAGAGAGAACGATTGCCGGATAGGCCGCCACTTTGAGTTTTTGATAGGGCAAACGGGACATAAAGTACAGAAGTCCCAGTCCGAATCCGACGAAAATGATCTGTCTTTTCAGAAAGTGCTGTCCGTCTTGGAAACGTTCCATGGCCATGATGGCGCTGGAACTGTAGATCATCACTGTTCCGATTGTGACCAGCACCAGGGTGGCGATCATCAGGAGAAAATCCTGTTTGTTCTGCGAAACGGATAGCGATTCCATGTCACAACATTCTCACCAGGGTCTGAAAAAAGTTTCCCCGGTCTTTGTAATCGGCAAACTCATCGAAACTGGCGCAACCGGGGGACAGTAAGACCACATCCCCCGCCGTGGCCCGTCGGCGGGCTTCCAGCGTTGCTTCCCGCAAGGTGGGACGGACATCCGTTTCCACGAGCCCCCCTACCTTCTCCTTGATCCGTTCCCGGGCTTCCCCGAACAGGATGAGCGACTTCACCCGCGTCTTGATCAGAGGTTCCAGGGTTTCAAAATCTCCGTCCTTGTCCCTTCCACCCAGAAGCAGGATAACGGGATTGTGGAATGTTTCCAGAGCCCTGACGACGGCGCCGACATTAGTGCCTTTGGAGTCGTCATAATAGGTGACACCATGTATTTCATCAATATATTCAATGCGATGGGAGATTCCACGGAACTTGGCAATGGTCTCGATGACCCTTTCCGGTGCACAGCCGCACATCCGGGCACTGATGATGGCCGCCATGATATTTTCAGCGTTATGCAGGCCCGGGATTTTGATCATATCCCGCGGATAAAATTCGTCTTTCCCGTTGAAGCCGGAAAGAACCAGTTGATCGCCGCAGATGGAAAAACCATGCGTTACATGTCGTGTCGAACTGAAAAACAGGGTTTTGGCTTTGAGCCGTTTTGAGAGGCCCCGGGTGTAATCCTCATCGGCGTTGAGAATGGCGAGGTCGCTTTCGTCCTGGTTCAGGAAAACCCGTTCCTTGGCCTCCTGGTAGGCAGCGAAACTGCCGTGGTAATTCACATGATCACAGGTCGTGTTCAGCAGGACGGCGCAACGGGCATGAAATGCCGTGACCCACTGGAGTTGGAAGCTGCTGACCTCGGCGACCACGAAATCCTCGTTTTGGGGACCGTCGCAGTACTGGATAAGAGGGATGCCGATATTGCCGCCGACGAAAACCTTTTTACCCGCAGCTTTCAAAAGTTCTCCCGTAAGGGTGGTCGTCGTGGTCTTCCCGTTGGTGCCGGTGATGGCGACCATGGGCGGTTTCAGAAAGCGGCAGGCAATTTCCAGTTCACTGTGGATGGGGATGCTTTTGCGAACAGCTTCCATCAGCAGGGGATCGTGTGGGGGGACGCCGGGGGAAGGGATGACCATGTCGATGTGATGCAAGGACGTGGCATCATAAGGGACAATGTCGATGGAGATCCCGGCATTCCTCAGTTCCGTAAGGGCGCTCTCGATTTCATTCTGTGTTTTCCGGTCCGCGACGGTGATTCCGGCATGTTTTCTGGCCAGAAAGCGGGCTGTGGCGAGGCCGGTCTTGCCCAGGCCGATGATAAAGATGTTTTGACCGCTTAAATCCATACGCATTCCTTTAACGCAATTTTAATGTACTGATGGCAACCAGGGCCAGCAGGATCGAGATGATCCAGAAACGGACGATGACTTTTGGCTCCGGCCATCCCTTCAGCTCAAAGTGATGGTGGATCGGGGCCATCCGGAAGATGCGCTTGCCTTTGCTGATTTTGAACCAGCCTACCTGGAAGATAACGGAGCATGTCTCGAGGACGAAAATACCGCCGACGATGGCGAGGAGGATCTCCTGCTTCGTCAGGATGGCCAGGGTGCCCAGGGCGCCTCCCAGGGATAGAGAGCCGACATCACCCATGAAGACCTGGGCGGGGTAGGTGTTATACCAGAGAAAGCCGATCCCGGCACCGACAATGGCCCCGCAGAAGATCGTGAGTTCTCCCGCTCCGGAGACATAGGGGATTTGGAGATAGTGGGCGATCTTGAAATTTCCCGCGAAGTAGGCAAAAAGCAGATAGGTCATAAAGCATGTAATGGCCGGACCGATGGCCAGACCGTCCAGACCATCCGTCAGGTTGACGGCGTTGGCCGATCCGACGATAATGAAGGTGGTCAATAAAATGTAAAAAAGGCCGATATCCGGCAGGGCGGTCTTAAAGAAAGGAATGGTTACCGTGTGACTGAATTCGGGCCGGATGTAAATGACAACACTGACAAAAAAAGCGAGGATGATTTCAGCCGTCAAACGGGTTTTTCCGGACATGCCCCGGCTGCTCTGATTGTTGAGCTTACGGTAATCGTCAAAGAAGCCGATGATGCCGTAACCGACCAGGACCAGGATGACAAGCCAGACATAGGACACCGTCAGGTTCGACCACAGCAGCGTGGAGACCACGACGGCGAAAATAATCAGGACCCCTCCCATAGTTGGGGTCCCTTTTTTGGAAAGATGACTCTGTGGTCCGTCTTCCCGGATGGACTGTCCCACCTTGAGACTCTGGAGTTTCCGGATCAGCCAGGGGCCGACGATGAAGCAGATGATCAGGGCTGTGATCGCAGCATAGATTGTCCTGAAAGTGATATAGCGGAAGACGTTGAGGGAGGAAAACGTCGTATGCAGCGGATAAAGAAGATGATAGAGCATGGTCTATTCTCCTTTTGTGTCAAGTCTCATAAGTAGAGTCCTATCCCCCGAACCGCCGGATGTCCGGGATCAAATCATCGAGATGCATTTTTCGTGAACCCTTGAGCAGAACCCAGTCACCTTTGGATACGACTTCCCTCAAGGCCGGGATCGCCGTTCCTTTGCCGTCGAAAAGGAAAATATGATTTCTGTCCAAGCCGGCGCTCTCGGCGGCTTTCGCCGTGATACGGGCCAGATCACCCTTGAGAAAGAGGGCGTAAATTTTCGATGCACCGATTTGACGCCCGATTTCTTCATGATATGCGGCCGAATGATCTCCCAGTTCCAGCATGTCTCCAAAGACCACGATGCGTCTGCTGTCGCCCGAAAGCTCGACCAGCGTTTTCAGTGCTTCGGCAACCGACAGGGGGTTTGCGTTGTAGGCGTCATGAATGAGATGCGCCCCGCCGGGCAGGAACTCGATTTCCATCCTGCCGGTGACAGTTCGGAAGGCATGCAATCCCTGACCGATCAGCGAGGGTTCGCAGCCGACAGCGGTGGCTGCTGCCGCTGCCGCCAGGGCGTTGTAGATATTGTGACGACCCGGAACGGATAAAACGATCTCTTCTTTCGTTCCCTGAATATTCAGAATAAAGGAGGTTTTCCAGGTTTCAACGGGGCGAATATTTTCGGCGGTGACGTCGGCCGGAGCGGACAGAGAGAAGCTGAGCCGGTTGCCTTGCCAGCGTTTTCGGAGAAGGTCGATTTCCGGATCGTCCAGATTCAGAATCGCCGTACCCCGCTGATCCATCACCGCAAAGAGCATCCCCTTTTCTTCCCGGACGGCCGCGACGGTTCCAAGTCCCTCGAGATGGGCCGGTCCGATGTTGGTCAGGACGCCGACATCCGGTGCGGCCAAGCGGGCCAGGCGCTCGATTTCTCCCGGAGCGTTTGTGCCCAACTCCAGAATAGCCAGATCGATTTCCCCCTGAAGCTTAAGGAGTGTCAGCGGCAGGCCGACCAGATTGTTGAAGTTGCCTTCCGTCTTGAGGACGTTCCGATCCAGCGAGCAAATGTCGGCGGTCATTTCCTTGGTGGTGGTTTTCCCCGCCGAGCCTGTGACGGCAATGACCCGACAGTTCGCCTTTTTACGCCGGCCATGGGCAATGTCACCCAATGCCCGTAACGTGTCCGCGACTTCGATCCAGGCGATTTTTTCCGTAAAGGCCGGGACATCCCCTCGATGGCGTTTCTCCGTCAGAAAAGCTGCGGCACCGAGGCTAACCGCTTCGGTGAGGAAGGCGTGTCCGTTGAAGTTGGTGCCGGTGAGGGGAATAAAGAGATTTTCCGCTTCAAGGGTTCGGGTGTCCGTCGAAACACCGCGGACCGCTTGTTCCAGACGACCCCGGATCAGCGAACCACCGGTGGCTTCAATGATATCTCTGATTGTCAGCAAGGGTGAAGGAGGGTCGGTCATAAGCGCGCCTCGCTTCGTTTTGCCAGGCTTTCCCGGGCGGCAATCCGGTCGTCAAAGAAAAGACGCTCCTTTCCGATGATCTGGTAATCCTCGTGGCCTTTTCCGGCGATCAGGACGATATCGTCCGGATTGGCTGCCATGACGGCGGTTTCGATCGCTTCTCTCCGGTCGGGGATAATGCAATATGCCTTTCCCTTACGGGCCGAACTCAATTCTGCTTCGGTTATTTGGGTAACGTCTTTGTGCAGAATCCCTTTTTCTATTTGTCCGATGATGAATAG
>CAYOYJ010000076.1:0-11988 GCA_964408155.1 uncultured Syntrophales bacterium | reverse complement strand
CCCGGCCGGCGCAACCGTCGCACCGGGCTGATTGCTTCATTTAATATCACGCGTTTGCCTGTTTACTCAGCTGGTTTCTTCCGGAGGGCGATTTCTTCGACAATTTTCTCCGCAATCGGCGCCGGCACCTGGCGATATGCGGAAAATTCCATCGTAAACTGGGCCTTCCCCTGGGTAGCCGATCTTAAAATCGTGGAGAATCCGACCATTTCTGCCAGCGGTACCTGGGATTCGATGACACTGATGACACCTTCATCCTGGGCGCCGACGATGATACCCCGCCGCTGGTTGAGGAGTCCCATCACCGATCCCTGGTATTCCGTCGGGGTTTCGATGACAACCTTCATGATGGGTTCATGGATAACCGGCGCTGCCTTCGCGTAGGCTTCCTTAAAGGCCCCCTTGGCAGCTGAAATGAAGGCGATTTCCGAAGAATCGACGGCATGAAAAGCCCCGTCGTTGATGCAGACCTTGATCCCCGTCACGGGGAAACCCATCTTGGGTCCTTTTTCCAGGGTCTGCCGGAAACCCTTTTCACAGGCCGGAATATAGTTCGTGGGGATGGACCCGCCGGTGATCTTGTTGTCGAACAGGAAATCCCCTTCAGCATAGGGTTCGAGAAAACCGGCAACCCGGCCGAACTGACCGGCGCCGCCCGTCTGCTTTTTGTGCGTATAGTTGAAATCCGCCCGCCGGGTAATCGTTTCGCGGTAGGCCACCCGTGGATTGCCTGTAGTCACCTCCGCAGCATACTCGCGCCGCATCCGCTCCACGTAAATCTCCAGATGCAGTTCGCCCATACCCTCGATGATCGTTTCGTTCGTCTCCGCATCGACATGGGTCCGAAACGTGGGGTCTTCTTTTGTAAAACGGTTGAGCGCCTTGGACATGCTGATCTGAGCCTTGTTATCCTTGGGGATCAGGGCCAGAGAAATGACCGGTTCGGGAACGAACATGGACAGCATGGTCAGGTTCACCCCGGGAGCGACGAAGGTGTCACCGGAAGCGCAGTCAATTCCGAACAAAGCGCCGATGGAACCGGCGGTTATGACATTGATATCTTCCATCTGGTCGGCGTGCATGCGAACCACCCGCCCGACTTTCACCTTCTTCCCCGTCCGGGTGTTGATAATGATGTCGCCCCGGCCGATGACCCCCTGGTAAACGCGAATATAAGTCAACTGTCCGTAAGGACCGTCTTCGAGTTTGAAGGCCAGCGAAACGAGTTGATCTGCGGGATTGCCGGAGAGCACGACACGATGGGTCGTGTCTTCCGTGTCGATGGCTTCGTTCACCACTTCCAGCGGACAGGGGAGATATGACGTCACGGCGTCCAGCAGAGGCTGTACCCCCTTGTTCTTATAAGCGGAGCCGATGAACACGGGGGTCAATTTACGCGCAACCGTGCCCTTCCGTATCGCCTCCATAATCAATTCGCAGGAAACATCGCCGCTTTCGAGGACCGCCTCCGTCAGTTTGTCTGAAAACATCGTCGCGGCGTCAATCAACTCCTCCCTTTTTCCTTGGGCGTAAGCCAGGAGCGCCTCGGGAACGTCATCCCGCCGTACGATCTCACCGTTATCCCCATCGAAATAGACTGCCTGCATGGTCACAAGATCGACCAAACCCTGAAATTCGTTTTCCAAGCCGATGGGAATCTGCATGGCTACGGCGTTATGGCCCAGCTTCGTGCGCAGCTGGGAAATCACTTTCAGGGGGTTGGCGCCGTTGCGGTCGCACTTATTGACAAAGGCGATGCAGGGAACCTGATAGCGTTTCATCTGTTGATCCACGGTGATCGACTGGGACTGGACGCCCCCCACGGAACACAGAACCAGGACGGCTCCGTCTAAAACCCGCAGGGACCGTTCCACCTCGATGGTGAAATCGACGTGGCCGGGTGTATCGATGATGTTGATGACATGATCTTCCCAATTACAGCAGGTTGCTGCGGAGGCGATGGTAATGCCGCGTTCCTTTTCGAGATCCATGGAATCCATGGTCGCCCCGACCCCGTCTTTCCCCTTCACATCATGTATGGCATGGATGCGCTTCGTATAAAAAAGGATGCGCTCCGTCAGGGTTGTTTTTCCTGAATCGATGTGGGCGCTGATACCAATATTCCTTATGTTTCTACTCGCTTGCGACATAATCTTTCCTTCTTAGCTGATAAAATAAATGGTTTCCCACCGTTTTCACTTCCCGAGCCATCGGTAAAAAGTGAAACCAAATTTGAAAACAATTTTTGTGTCGAATTGGATTTAGTTCCGGTTAAACCAGATGATCCGCGCTGGAATTCCTCTCAAGAAAATGCCAAGAAATCAAACGCCGTCAAATTCTACCGCTCTGCCACCGGTGTACCGACCGCCGGAGAAGGGGCGGACCTTATTGCTTTTGCCCGGATTTGTCAAGAAATATTTATTCAACCCCGGGAAATTTAATGCTATATGTCAGGGAAAGAAAATTTATTGCTCCGGGGGGGAATGGAACCAATGGGTTATTACATAAATTCGACGCAGGCATATCACATCAGTACGCTGGACTCCCTCGGCTGGGAGTTGACCGTTTCCAACAGTCTCTACCCCGAGCGGAGTCCCTGCCGGACCGTGCTCACAAAACGGGTCTCCTACGGATGCCACCTGTATGAGTTTCTGCGGGAGAGCCTGCCCCTGGAACAGGTCACGTCTGTGCTGGAGGTCGGCGGCGGTTACGGCTATCTCATGCATGACCTGCTGAAAATGCACCCGGCATTTCAGGCGACGATGGTTGATATTTCGCCCTTTCTCCTGGCTGAACAGAAAAAGACCCTGACAGGCTATCCGGTACAGTTCCATCTGTCCGACATATTTGATGTTTCGGAAGACGCCCTTCGCAAACATGATCTGATCATTCTGAATGAAAACGTGGGGGATTTTCCGACTGTCGTGGACATTCCGGTGGCGCTCCTTCGGGAACAGGCCGAAACCGGTCCCGAACTGGAAAGAATTCGTTCTCTTTTCAAATTCTACTCGTTTCCCGTCCCCGAGCGTGATACACTCAATTTTAATCTCGGGGCAGTGGACATTACGGAAAAACTCTGCCTGGAGGGGGTGCCCTTCATCTTCATCAGCGAACACAGTTGCGAGGCGACCGTTCCCGAAGATTACCAGGGCATGATCCCCGTGTCCGCACCGGATAACCCGGAACGGATCATTCTCAGAGGGCATGACGAGTACACCATCAAGTTTTCACACCTGGAGAGCGTGGCCGCTCACCACGGTTATCGAATTCGCAGAGGCCCCCTGGCCGATTTTGTCCGGCTCGATATCAGTGATTCGCTCTTTTGGCTGCTCAAGCGCCGCCATTCGACCAAGCATGAACATGAGATTCTTCGGCACTTTATCGAGGATCTCTTTCAATATGAATACCTCCTCCTGATGAGGAAGGACAATTAAGGGAAAGAACGACAATCATGCAAAGGATTTGAGATTAAAAGCTATCCTCTTTTTAAAAGACCGTGAGACCGGAAGGTCCTCACGAAGGGGGAACCCGGAAGCGGCGCCGATTGCGACGTTCCGGCAGCCCTGTTCTCCATGAGGGTAATCCTCTTTCATCGCGCACGTTTCGTTCCCGCTGAACGCGGGGGCCGAGGCAGCCGGTGCGGCATGCTTCCTGCGCGATGATTCTAAAATACATCAACGTCCTTATGTGCCCTTGACGTTCTTTGAAATGGTGAATTTTTTATTAAGAAAGGTTGTTTGCTTTGATTTGCAAACGTTGCGGCGTGTGCTGCATGGTCGATTTTATCGCCTACGTGACCGAAAAGGATATGGAACGCTGGCGCCGGGAAAACCGCAAGGACATCCTGGAAATCATCGATCATGAACACGCGTTCTGGGCGGGAGATCATTTGCTCTCCAATGTGGATGGACGCTACCTGAATCGTTGCCCCTTCCTGACCTGGGAGGGAGCGTTTCATTCCTGTGCGATTCACGAAACGCGGCCGGACGTGTGCCGGAATTACGAACCCGGTTCATCCGAGATCTGCACCCAGTTCCGAGTCTGAAAACCGGCTAAAACAATCCGGATCGCCTGAGTTTACCGATTCTTTTTTAGATTGAAAAAACCGGCATGGGGAGGTTTTCTCCTTTTTTTCTGCCGGAGTGAAGTTAAATATTATCCATTATGTCATATATTTATAACATTATGCGGCCGCACAGAATCGGCCCCCAGTCCGAAAGGGAGGAACCATGCGCAGCCAGAGCACGATCGAAAGTCTCTATGGTCTTGACAAACACGGAATTCACAACCTGAACGCCATTTACTGGAATCTGCCCACCCCCCGCCTCTATGAAGAGGTGATCCGCCGACGGGAAGGCCGGGTGGCCCACATCGGCCCCCTGGTGATCCGTACGGGCCACCACACCGGACGCTCGCCCCAGGATAAGTTTGTCGTCCGGGAACCTTCCAGCGAGGCTAAAATCTGGTGGGGCGAGGCCAACCGGAGCATGTCCCCTGAACATTTTGAAACCCTGCGACTCCGGCTGCTGGCCTATCTTCAGGGTAAGGACGTCTATGTCCAGGATTGCTTCGCCGGCGCCGCGCCGGGTTACCGCATTCCGATCCGAGTCATCACGGAAACGGCCTGGCACAGCCTGTTTGCCCGCAATCTCTTTATTCAGGCCCAGAAAGAGGAGCTCGCGGATCATATCCCCGATTTTACCCTCCTGCACGTGCCCAACTTTCATGCCATCCCGCAGGTCGACGGCACCCGTTCAGAGGTGTTTATCGTCATCAACTTCGCGGAAAAACTGATCCTGATCGGCGGCACCCACTATGCCGGGGAAATCAAGAAATCGATTTTCACCGCCCTGAATTATGTGCTGCCCCAGCAGAAAGTGCTTTCCATGCACTGCTCCGCCAGCATGAACAAGCACGGGGACGTGGCCATTTTCTTCGGTCTCTCCGGCACGGGAAAAACGACCCTCTCCACCGATGAAAGCCGCATTCTCATCGGCGACGACGAGCACGGCTGGAGCGATGAGGGCATTTTCAACCTGGAAGGAGGCTGTTACGCGAAAATCATCCGCATTTCCGCCGATGCAGAACCGGAAATCTACGAAACAACAAGGAAATTCGCCACAATTCTCGAAAACGTAGGCTTCGACAGCCAGACCTGCCGGATCGATCTCAACGACGAGAGCCTGACGGAAAACACCCGGGCCGGATACCCCATCAGCCATATTCCCACGGCGACCCGCAAGGGCGTCGGCGGCCATCCGAAAGACGTCATCATGCTCACGGCGGATGCCTTCGGCGTTTTGCCGCCTATAGCCCGATTGACCCCAGAGCAGGCGGTTTATCAGTTTCTTTCGGGTTATACGGCGCGCGTGGCAGGCACGGAAAAAGGCGTGACAGAACCTGAGGCGACTTTCAGCTCCTGCTTCGGCGCGCCTTTTTTGGCCCTTTCACCTCTTGTTTACGCAGAGCTGCTGCAAGAGAAGATCAAGCGTCATCAGGCCCGACTCTGGCTGATCAATACCGGCTGGACCGGCGGACCGGCCGGGGTGGGTCACCGGTTCCGCATCCAGGATACACGAGCCATGGTCCATGCCGCCTTGAACGGGGCATTGGACACCGTACCCCTGCGGAAAGATCCCTATTTCAATCTCGATGTACCGACCCAATGTCCCGGGGTAGCGGACAGCGTGCTCAACCCGCGGATCAACTGGCCGGATCCTGCGGCTTATGATGTCCAGGCGAAAAAGGTGGCCGAACTGTTCAAAGATAACTTTAAGAAGTATGAGGAAGGCGTCTCTCCGGAAATCACCGCGGCCGGTCCGACGACATCCGAATAGTCCGGCTTTTTCTATAATGACTCATCTTTTTCACCAGTTAAGTGGATTAAAAAGAGGGGCGACATTTTCAAGTCGTCCCTCTTGCTTTGTTTGCTGAACAATTTTGAATTGTTTCCACTTTTTAATTAAAAATCAATACGGATCCCTTTTCTCATATAGGCGGGTATTTCCAAACACTCCTCTTCGCTACCGTGATTAAATGTCATCGACTGCTTTCTCTTCGTCACAGAGATACCAAAAACTTCATAATGCAGCTTGTCAATTAATTTCCTCAATTCGCTGGCATCGAAAATATCCAGAACATTCGCAGCCGCCAGATAACCATCAATAAAATACTGACGATCCGAGAAAACCTAGTTTGTGGATTTCATAATATTGTAATGTTCGCCAAGAATTTGCCTCAAAAACTCCAGGTATTTATTTTTATTGATCATCCGATGAATCCTCTGAAAATATGGATAAAAAGTGTTGTCTGTTAAAAAATAGTTAACGGTCCCTGAGAATATAGTTAACATAAAGTTATTATTTGTTTTTCTATCCCTTTATTTGTGATGGGATCGCCTGATATTGTTGGATCGGTCTACGAAAACCGGTGAAAACATGAAGCCAAAAACAAACACGATGAACCAGGGAGATTTGTTTCGTTTCCCCCTTGGTCAGATTCTGAATCCTCGTCACCCGTTGTTTCAAACTTGCCGACCAAATCGGCTGGCGTTTTTTTGAGGAATCCTAAGGAGAAATGCCATTGAACCGATCTTCGGCCACCTCAAACAGGACCATCGTCTCTTGCTCAATTACCTCAAGAAAACGGAAGGTGACCAGATCAATGCACTGCCGGCCGATTGGGGCTTCAACCTGAGGAAGCTCCTGAGAGCTTTCTTTTTATTCCTTTTCGAAGAGCGGGATAGAGGGCTCTTTTGCTCCCTCAAGAAACATCTTGAGAACTCTCCTAAATCTCTCCCCCCCTCGAAAACAGAGTTTTTCAGGGATGACTGATTAATTTTCTGATGTTTGACCAAGTTCTTTTACAAATAAACCGGCAATCCTTTAGACTTCAAATACTCCTTCACTTCCTTGATGCGGAAGGTCCGGTAATGGAAGACCGAGGCGGCCAGAACCACCTGGGCGCCGCCCTTGACGACGGCGTCGTAGAAGTGCTCCAGCTTTCCGGCGCCGCCGGAGGCCACGACCGGCACCGTCACGACATCGGAAATCGCCTTCGTGAAATCGAGATCGTAACCGTTTAACGTTCCGTCGCCGTCCATGCTCGTGGGCAGAATCACCCCCGCGCCCAGTTCCTGGCAGCGCTTCGCCCATTCGACGGCGTCTTTCCCGATCGGTTTGGTTCCACCGGAAATGACCAACTCGAATCCCGACGCCATGGCCGCGTTTCTCCGGGCGTCGATGGCCACGGTGATCTTGGCCGAACCGAACTTATTGGCCCCTTCCCGCACCAGTTCCGGATTCAGAACCGCGGCGCTGTTCATGGAAACCTTTGCAGCCCCGGCTCCGAGGACCTGCTCAATATCGGACAGTTCGTTGATGCCGCCGCCGACCGTAAGCGGAATCCGGATGACGGACGAGACCTGCTTCACCCATTCCAGGCGGGTCTTGCGGTTCTCCACCGTCGCGGCAATATCCAGCATAGCCAGTTCGTCGGCCCCCTCGGCCTGATAAAACTTGGCATTTTCGACGGGATCTCCCGCATCCTTGATATCGACGAAGTGCACGCCTTTGACGACACGGCCGTTTTTCATATCCAGGCAGGGCATCACTAAAATTGGTTCCATGGCAGATCCTTTCGTTAAACGTTTTTTATACAGATCGGCCCTGGAAATTGATTGATCCAAAGAAAAAAGTCAAGCTAAAAGAAGAAAAACCTAGAAGTCGTGTATCTGCCTGAGTTTACTTACGAAAAAATCATCGTCTATATGACTGCTTGACTTTTTTAACATAGAAGAGGAATGACACACATGATTATTCGAAATGGTGTGATCATCCCAGCAGATCAGGGGATAATTTCGTGCGGCCTTCGATGTAGGGGCGATCTTCTGCCAGGTCTTTTCCGTCGGCCGCACAGGTGGCCAGTTGGTCGCAGCGTTCGTTTTCCGGGTGCCCGGCGTGCCCCCGGACCCAGACGAACGTCACCCGATGGTGATCGCACAATTCCAAGAGACGGGACCACAGATCGGCATTCTCGGCGGCCTCCGTCTTGGTCCGCATCCAGTTGCGACTTCGCCATCTCTGTGCCCAACCCTTGGTCATCCCATCCACAACGTAGCGCGAATCACTGTGAAGGATCACTTTGGAGGCTTTTTTCAGACTCTCCAGACCGGCAATGCAGGCCATGAGTTCCATGCGGTTGTTGGTCGTCAGACGGTAGCCCCGGAACAGTTCGTTCCTTTCATTTCCGTCGTCGATAATCGCACAGTACCCCCCGGGACCGGGGTTTCCCCGGCAGCCGCCGTCGGTATACATAAGGATCTGTCCCGAAGAAGGAATATGCGTTTCAATGGTTTCTTTTGACGTATTTGATGCTTTAGCCGCTGAATCCGGAAAAGCAATCGTCTGATCCCGCAGCCACTGCTCCGCCGCGTCCCGCACAGCAAAACCTTTGTAGTGCGCGCCCGCGTAACCCCGGATCTGAACCTCGGCACCTGTCGGCCCGAACCAGGCGTTATAGATACCCGGCTTTTTTCCCCTGGCCACAGCATAAAATTTCTTCGGATTTCCCGCCAAATCCCCTTCCCCTCTATCGATCACATCGATTTCATAGGCACAAGTCCAAATTGTTACAACCAGTTATCTTGATCGGCCTTCTTTTGTCAACTCGAAAGAAAGGCAGTTTTCTCATCATCAGATAATGCATCAGTATTATTAATTGGTTGCATATCTGCCGCGGGGCGATTACAATGCGACCAAGTTATTTCTCTCATCACTTCTTTCGAGGAGGCAATCTATGGCACAAACAGCAAGAGAAAAGCGGAAACAGAAGATCATCGAAACGTTGAACAAGGCCCGTTCCATGGAACTGCAGGCCATTCACCAGTACATGAACCAGCATTACAACCTGGACAATTCCGACTACGGCGACTTGGCCCTGAAGGTCAAGCTGATCGCCATCGACGAGATGCGCCATTCCGAGATGTTCGCCGAGCGGATCAAGGAACTGGACGGAGAACCGACGACGGACCCGGCGGAAAAGTCCATCAAGGGCCAGAAGGTGGACGTTGTCTTCCCTTTCGATGCAGAACTCGAAGACGACACGATCGACCAGTACAACCAGTTTCTGGCAATCTGCCGTGACAACGGTGACAGCATCAGCGCAAAGCTCTTCGAGACCATCATCGATGAAGAGCAGATCCACTTCAATTATTTTGATAATGTCGCCGAACACATCGCCACCCTCGGTGCGGTCTATTTGGCCCAGATGGCCGGCACACCGGCGGACACGGGTACGCCTGCCCGGGGATTTATTGCCGCACAGGGGGCCGCTTAGCGCCCTGCGTGGAAACCGGATGCCGACTGAATCTTAAGAAATGGAAGCGAGATGAGGCACATCGATGCCTTTTCTGCACGTCAACGACATTGAACTGCACTATGAGATGGCCGGAAAGGGAGAACCGCTCCTGCTGATTCATGGTTTGGGTTCCAGCGGTCGAGACTGGCAGTCTCAGATTGATTTTTTTTCTCGCCGTTACCAGGTCGTCGTTTTCGACATCCGGGGGCATGGCCTTTCGGGCCATCCCCCAGGTCCCTACAGCATCGGACTCTTTGCCAATGACACGGCGAAGCTGATTGAGCAGTTGCTGGTTCCTCCCGTTCATATTTTGGGTCTTTCCCTGGGCGGCATGATCGCCTTCCAACTCGCCGTAGATTGTCCGCGGCTTTTGAAAAGCATGACCGTTGTCAATGTCTGTCCCCAACTGAAGCTGAAATCACCACGCCTGATCATGAAAATGCTCCGGCGTTTCATGACCATACGGTTCCGGGGCATGCGGAAAATGGGCGAGGCCCTCGCATGGGACCTTTTTCCCGGAGCGGAACACGCTGCCACCCGGGACAATTTCATCGAACGCTGGGCAGAAAACGACAAGCGGGCCTACCTGGACACGATGAAAGCCATCATGGGCTGGAGCGTTGCGGATCGGATCGACGGCATCACCACCCCAACCCTGGTCGTCGCCTCTGATTTCGACTACACGCCGGTTGCCTTCAAGGAGGCGTTTGTCACCCGGATGCACCATGCAAAGTTGACGGTCATCCCCAATGCCCACCACGCAGTTCCCGTTGAACGGCCCGCGATATTCAATGCCGTGGTGGCGTCATTTCTGGAGATGCAACGTTAAATTTTTAACCCGAGGCGGCATGAAGGTGGCGGAAGAGGTATTCATTAATAAAATCGATGTGGGCGGCGCAGTCAAGGGGAACGTCCGTGCTTTTTTCATGCATGAGTCTTACGAGGACAACGAATTTGATGGGCTGCTGGGGATGTGTTTCCTCGCCGTTTTCCAGATGACCGTGAATTACAAAAACAACCAGACACACCTGAAACGCTGACGCGTCATTAGGGATTTATCCAACCGCCGGGTCTGAATGACCAGTGATTCGCTGATTTCATTATACCTGCCATCGGGATCTCCTTGACTTTCCCTGCAAAAACAACCCATTTCCCCGACCATCGATTGGCTTTTCGTGCCTTTTCTGTTGACACAATCCGTTTCATCAACCATCATCACTGCACAAATTCTTCTGGAGGAAAGAACATGAACGGCGCCCAGGCCCTGCTCGAAACCGCCGCCTCGGCGGGCATTGAAGTCTGTTTTGCCAACGCCGGCACAACGGAAATGCCGATTATGACGGCTTTCGATACCAATCCGCGGATCAAACCGATTCTTTGCCTGTTCGAAGGAGTCTGTGCGGGTGCGGCCGATGGTTACGGACGCATGACAGGAAAACCCGCCCTGACGCTTTTACATCTGGGACCGGGCATGGCCAACGGCATCGCCAACCTGCACAATGCAAGGCGGGCGCGCAGTCCCTTGTTTATGGTCATCGGAGAACACGCCTCCTGGCATATCCCGGCCGATCCGCTCTTGCATATGGATATCGCCGGTTTATGCCAGACCTTTTCCGGATGGCAGCGAACATCCGCTTCGGTATCCGCCATTCCCCGTGACACATCTGAAGGCATTGCCGCCTGCCGTTACGGGCAAATCGCCGGTCTGATCCTACCCAGCGACTATCTTGGAGCGGAATATTGCGGCGAAGCAGTAACGATACCGGCCTTCTCGCCTGATCCCATCGATCCGGGACGAATCGAGACCGCAGCAAAAATGCTTCTGGCCGGTGAGAAAACAGCTCTCATCATGAACGGCCGGGCGCTGTTGAAGGGAGGGCTGACGGCAGCTGCACGCATCAAGGCCAAGACGGGCTGCGATCTGTTCAGCGTCACCTTTCCTACCCGCATCGAACGGGGCGCAGGCACCGTTCCGGTAACGCGGATTCCGTATTTCCCGGAACCGGCCGTCGAGCTCCTGGCCTCTTATGAGACGGCCCTTTTCATCGGCACAGATGAACCGGCCACGTTTTTCGGTTATGAAGGTCTTTCCAGTTACTTCATGAGACCAGAGGTAAAAAGGCTTCGCCTCGACACCGATCGCCAGGACGCCGCCCTGGCATTGGAGGCGCTGGCGGATGTACTCAACGCACCATCGGGCGCCGCCGAAGAACTCCTTATGGCCGCTCATCGAAGACCTGAGTTGCCTGCAGGAAAGCTGACGCCGGAGAAAATCTGCCTGACCGTGGCGGCCCTGCAACCGGAAAACGCCATCGTCGTCGATGAGGGCCTGACTTCGACCACCGCTTATTCGGCCCTGAGCGCTACAGCCCTGCCCCACACCCTCCTTTACCTGACAGGCGGCGCCATCGGTCAGGGCATGCCCTGTGCCGCCGGTGCGGCCGTCGCCTGTCCCGACCGTTCCGTGATCAGCATCCAGGCCGACGGCTCCGCCATGTACACGCTGCAATCATTGTGGACGCAGGCCCGGGAGGGTTTGAACGTCAAGACCCTCATCTGCGCCAACCGCAGCTACAATAGTCATCCCTGAAAAACTCTGTTTTCGACGGAGCAGGAGTTTAGGAGAGTCAG
>CAYOYJ010000075.1:0-12027 GCA_964408155.1 uncultured Syntrophales bacterium | reverse complement strand
AAGAATCTGCAGGGGTAGTAGGACTGTCGAGCGGTTCATCGCGCCATGCGCCCCTCGGTTTGTGCGTCATCAAGACGCACTTCCAAAAAGAGAAGGTAGAAGGCCTTGGTTGACGTGACCATATCGACAGGATACCAATCCCGGTAAAGCAAGGACATGACCCACTTGAGCCCCAGATAACGCATATAAGAAGGCGGACGGTCGAACCAGTTGTAAGGAGCCTTCGGGATAATGAACACCCGGTTGTTTTTCACCGCATTGATCCGTCGCCAGCGTGCGTCCTGCCGGATGCGTTTGTGGAAATCCTTTTCCTGAATGAAGATGGCGTCAGGATTGTAGAGCATCACCTGCTCCAGAGAAATGCGCTCCATACCATAGCCCGTTTTGGTTTCGCACCGGTGGACATTTCTTGCCCCCACCCGAGCAATCAATTCGGCATGCTGGGAGGTATCACATTCGGTGTAGAGGCCGTCGGGGCCCTCTGCATAGTAAACGGACAGCCGTTTTATCGGACGGATCGTCCGGGTGGCAAAGGCCACTTCATTGAGCGCTTTTTCCCCATAATCGGCCAGTTTTCGCGCCCGCGATTCCCGTTTCAGAAGCTTGCCGAGAAATTTCAATCCGCGACCGTAGTCTTCAATGCGGCCGATATTCATAAAAATAAGCGGAATGCCCAGATTGGACATATCCGCCTCCATCTTCCGATTCACCGCCGACTCTTTTCCTGTCCACACGATCACCACATCGGGTTTCACCTTCATAATCAGTTCGATATTCGCTACCTGCCCCTGACCGAAATAACCGCCCAGGACAGGAAGAGCATGGATTCCGGCAGAGAGGTATTTTTTCTCCACCTCTTTCAGGGGCGAATTCAACCCCGCCAGCAAGGATGGGTCAAGGGCATAGACCATGTAGGTGGCGGGAGGCGAGGTGGAATACACTCGTTGGATCCTGTCGGGGACGTTAACCTTCCGTCCGGTCATATCAACGATTTCCCGGGCGTCAACCGGCAGGACTGTCAGGAGAAACAGCAGAAATGCCACCAATAAAGTCGCCGGATAAAGCCAATCCGGTCCAGCGTATGCGCCTTTTTGTAATTTTTGCTGCCGTCTGATCATCAAATCACACACCTTCAGGAATTTAAGGTTTTCTTAAAACACACCTTGCAACGGTGAAGTTGATTTTACTTCCAGATCCGAATCCATGACCCTTCGCCATTGCGGGTCATGCTGTAGTTTTCAATACCGGCCATGGCCAACGCCATGTGGTAAGCTTCTCGATGGTCGGCAAAACGCTCTCCCTGAGGATCCAGGGAAAATTCATGACGCCGCCTGTCCATTTCCACCTTAATTTTGTCAAACAGTTCCCCCGTTCCCATGCCGCCGCCGACATAGGCCTGCCCTCCCGGAGCCAGTACGCGGTAGATTTCGGCAAAGGCTCCGGACTTGTCTTCCCAGAAGAAAAGTGATCCCCGGCTGATGACCAGATCGACGGACCCATCGTCCCGAGGGATGCGATGAACGTCTCCCTGGATGGTCCGGACCCGCTTTTGCAATCCGGAAACCACGACATTCGTGTAGGCGATTTCCAGCATCTCGGGCGATCTGTCCATCAGGTAGAATTCAAGGTCGGTTATTCCGGCCAGGGCAATACCCAGATAGCCGCCCCCGGTTCCGATATCGAGGCAAACCCCTTCCGTGATACCCGTCCTTCTCATGATCTGTTGGGCAATGACCGGATAAACCGGGGCAAAGACTTCACGGGCAATCCGGTCGTAGGCTAAGGCATCCATGCCCGGGCCTTGTCGCTCTCATTATTTATATACAAAGTGCTTCTCACAGGTTTTTCCATTCCGGAGCTCTCGGCCCTATTCCTTCTCCCACCAGAGGACGGCCCAGCAGACGGGTTTGGCATAATCGAGCATCCAGAGACCGTCACGGCAGATGAGATGACTGGTCATGTAGGCATCCAGTTTCTTTTCCTCTTCCCGGGTCATCTCCGGAAACATCCACCGGACGGACTCCATGGCCTCTTCGCGCTCGGCATAGGTATCCTGAACCTGCTGTTTGATAAAATCGACCTTGGCGTAAATCCCCATCTGGTACAGAACATTATAATTATAGATGTAATCCGGCCCGACCTGGAGTTCCCGCCCCACGGCTTCATAAGCCCGGCGGTCGTGTGGTCCGTCGCCGACAACCGTCACGATGAAGACGCTTTTGCGGGCGGCATGGTTCAATTTGGAAATCGTACCTTTCAGGTCATCCACCACGAGCGAACGGGAGGCGATCGCCACATCGTATTGTCCGAGACCGACTTTTACCCAGTCGTCTTCCCAGCCGGCATGGACCATTTTGATATTGTTGATGTCCTTTGCAAGGCATTCTTCCCGCAGAATAGAAAGCATCTTTTCGGAAAAATCGACGGCGGTGATCGTTTGGACTTTATCCGCCAGTGGCAGGGCAAGGGTGCCGGCGCCGCAGCCCATATCCAGAACCGTCCATTCCGGCTCTGGCGCCATGATTTTGATAAATAACTCTGCATAGCCGGTGCGAGTGACATGCTTGGCAAAGGACCGGGACCGGCCATCCCAGAATTTGGCATGACGTGCGGGAGAAGGTTTACTGGTTCTCATTTCCCGCCACGCCCGGTTCCAATCCGCCGTATGCATCAAAACCGCCTCCTGCATCATTTTCCCCTCCCTTTGTGGATGTGCTGCCGGATTGAGTCCGGATATCACAGCAGAGAATAATAACTTTCGCCGCCCGCACAGCTCCGGCAGTAAATTTTCCCGTCCTTGCGGATTTCCCGGCAGTCCATGACCCGCTCTCCGCAGACCGAACAGGTTACGATGCGCAAGGGCTTGCCCGGCAGATGTTCCGGTTTGATGTCCACCTTGACTTCGCGGATATCGAACAGGTTTTCCGCCGGCTGTAAGGCCCATTCTTTCGTATGAGGATTCTGCTCGATCATTTCCCGTGTTTTTTCCTGCGTCTTGTCGTCATCCTTTTCATTCATTGACACCCGAACGGCTTTGCCGGTTTTCAGATTGACAAACGTCGCCGCCGTCTTTCCGTAATCGAGAACCCTGAGGGTCCGCTTCCCCGGCTGACAACCTGCCACGGCCAGGACAGCGTCGGCAGGACAGCGGTAGGTCTCGACAAAGGCCATGAAGTCCTTCCGGTCCCTCCCTTTCGGGTCTTCAATCCCGATGGCCTGAAGACCCAGCAGGGTCATCCGGGTGCCGATGGTGATTCCGGCGCACAGATCGCCATGAAATTTGCGGGCGTCTTCCAGTCTTGCTTCCAGGTCAAAATAATCTTCATTCATAAGTAACCCCTTGTTATTTAATTATTAACAGTTATCTGCCTTAAATCGGAAATCCTGCCATTAATTGAGAAGATTTATTTTCCTCACACATTGCTCGGCAAAAAGCTGATAGGCGCCCTTCCCTTCGGCCAGGAGATCAAGGGTCCGATCCGGCGCCGCAACCAGCGCCGTGCTCACGATCGCAACGCCTCTCGCAAACAGGGCTTCCGGGATAAAACCGGCCGTCGGACCGGCGACGATAACCGTCGCGTCCTCTTGCGTGAGATCCAGTAACGTTTCGATGGTTCCGTTGGCAATGGCGGCGCCCGTAATAATGACCGTGCCGCACTGCGGCAAGACATCGGGAATCGCGTCTTCCGGAACGAGAAAACGGACTTCGTCATGATCGACGCTCTCTTTCTTCCTTTCGATCAGATGAAGGTTGAGATGCCGTTCCGTCTTCAATCGTTTGAGAAAAGGGGGAATCGCCCCCACCATGGCGACATTTTGCAGACGCTGAAGATCAAGCAAATCCAGGGGGTCCTGATCTTCCACGATCCGGTAACGATCTCCGTTCATAAAACAGGCGGAAAGGGCGTTCAGAACGACGATCTGCACGGTGCGGACAAACATATCTTCCGTGTTCAAGGCCAAAATATCGGTTACCGGCGTGTCTTTGAACCGGAACGTTTCCCGCTGTTTGCCCTTGACGTGGATACAACCGCCTTCGTTGTGGATCTCGGTAACGGGTGTATAAGAAATGCCGGAATAACCGTTGGACAGTTTGACGCCCGTGAAGAAGATGCCGGCGATGATCCGATCCACGGTGATGTTCCGGAGATGTTCCCGATAAAGTGCACGTATCAATTCAATTGTTTCATCAATGACCATATACGGATTCTCCCTATGCACAGAACAAGACGGGACACCTGACGTTATGTACGAACATACACTGCGTACGTTATGTATATGCATATATAGCGTCTGTCAAGCAATATTTGCCATTCTCTCAGGCTTCCATAAAAGCGGTAATGCGATGTAAATCTAAATACGGGCTTCTTCTTCCGAGGGGAGAGTAGGTAATCAGCATCTTAATCATGACATCAAATTAAGGAAGGCGTCATTTTAGATGACCTTCGGGGAGTTCAAGGGGCCGTTATAGAGTTTCAGATGTGCTCGAATTTACTTCAGTTCCAGCAGTTTTGACCGTGCCACCCGGGCCTGGCTGGTATTAGGATAATTCTTGATGACCTGCTGCAGGATCAGCCGGCCGCTGACTTTGTCCCCCAGGCCGACGAAGGAAAGCCCCTGCTTTAAGAGCGCCGGCGCCACCTTATCGCCGCTCGGATAATTCTTCGTCACCTTGTCATATTCGAGGATCGCCTGCTCATAGTTCGCTTCAAAATAATAGCACTCGCCGATCCAGAACTGGGCGTTGTCGGAATATTCCGTGTTGGGAAAGTTTTTCAGAAAATCCTGAAACTGCGTCCTGGCCTTTCCGTAGGACCCTTCCTTGAACAGGTCGTAAGCCGCCGCGTAAGCCTGGTCCTTGTCGGAGAGTGCTTTCGGTACATCCTTGGTCGTACCGTTTCCCACCGGTTTGTTCTTGTCCCCGTTCTCGGCCTTGACTTCCTTCTCTCCCAGGCCGAGGTAGGTTTCCAGGAATCCGATGCGGAGAATGAGGCGATCCTGTTTCTCCTTCAACTCCTTGATTTCGTCGTCTTTTCGGTTGAAACGGGCGGCCAGGTCTTTGCGCTGCTTGTCGTTCAATCCCTGCATTTCCTGCAGATACTCTTTCAGGGACATCATCTCGACGCCGACATCGGCCTGGCTTTCATGGAGCGCCGTCACCGATTCGTCCAGACGGTCAAGCGTTTCCTGCTGCGTCTTGAGGCGTTGGTCGGTCTGTTTCTGATTCTCATCCATCTGGGCGGCAAGGCGTTTCAAATCACCCGTTGTGGCACACCCGGAAATCAATGAGATGACGACACCCAGCAGAATTGCGGTCAGGATGCTCTTCACCCTTTTATTCTCCGCTTTGTCGATCATTTCTCAAGGGTGACAACAAAGTGGGCTCTGCGGTTCTTTGCAAAAGCCTCTTCCGTTCGCGAAGAATCCAGGGGCATCTCTTCGCCGTAACTGACCGTCTTGATTCTCGCCGCCGCGACCCCCAGATCGATCAGATACTTGCGGACCGCATCCGCTCTGCGTTCGCCCAGGGCCAGATTGTACTCTTCCGTGCCCGTCTCGTCGCAGTGGCCTTCGATCAGAACGATATACCGGGGATGATCTTTAAACCATTTTGCATGCCTGTTCAGGGCGTCTCGGTCGTCGGGCCTCAGGGCATACTTGTCGAAATCAAAATGCACATCATAAAAAATATAATCTCCCACCTTAAAATAGCCCAACCGTTCGGTTGTCTGGGCCGGCGTACCCTCGTCGGGAACGGCTTGCGCCACCTTGGCCAGTTCCCCTGTGTCGGCCTTAGGTTTCACTGTCTTGGTGGCGGCCGGCTTCTGAGGTTTTGTGACCTCTTCCTTGACGACCGGCTCTTTGGCACACCCCCCGAAAAACATCAGCAGTCCCAGCATGACCATCACGATCAAACCATTGCGCAGAAATCTTTTCATTGTCATAATACCCTCCTTCTCCAGTTTCCTTTTGTTTTGTTTGTGAAAAATCCGGCATTCGTCCAAAATTGCCTGAATAGATTCCAAGGGAAAGTACCGTGTATAAAAACATAACAGGTAGGTAAAGGTCAACCGAAAAAAAACGGCCAGGGGAAGGAATCGGTGTCTCGATTTTTATGCAAAACAAAATACGTCGGCCGTTCAGCGCGACCAGGTCAGGCCGTTGCACTTGCGGTCCGTTTCATACACCTTCCGTGCGTTGGAACCGTTTACCGGGAGCACCATCACCCGGTGACGTCCTCCCTGCCGGGAAATGACGGCCAGATAACGGCCGTCCGGTGACCAGGCCGGCTTTTCGTGAGCCCCTTTGCCTGCCGAGGTCACCGCCTGCACATCTTCCCCCTGAGTGTTGACGGTAAAAATCTGGAATCCCCCTCCCGTCCGGCTCTCGTAGGCGATCCGGTCACCCCGGGGCGACCAGACGGGCGAGGTGTTGTAGTTCCCCTCGTCCGTTATTCTGCGGGTCCCGCTGCCATCTTCATTCGTGACATAAACCTGGGGCGATCCGGAACGGTTGGAAACAAAAACGATCTGCTTTCCATCCGGCGACCAGGCGGGCGAAACATCGATGCCAAAGTGGCGCGTAATGCGGGTCAGGTTACCTGTGGCGATCTCCAGACTGTAGATTTCCTCGTTGCCGTCCTTACTGAGGGTGAGCAGCATTCTGCGACCGTCGGGCGACCACGGACCGGCCAAGTTCATCCCCGGATAGGGCGTCACCCGCCGGGTTATTTTCTGCTGCATGTCCTTGATGTAAATCGCCTGGGTTCCGGACCGATAGGAGGTATAGGAAAGGTAACGTCCGTCGGGCGACCAGTGGGGGGCAACCACCAGAGCATGCTCGGAGGTCAGTTTGACCGCCGCCGAGGCGTCGAAACTCACGGTATAAATCTCTGACCCCTGGGGTGTTTTTTGCGTAAAAGTCATTTTCGTATCGAACAGGCCCGACGTCCCGGTCAGGACGGACAGGATATCGTTGGCCATGGCTTTCGCCAGGACCGTTTTCCCCTCCAGGGCACCCTGATAGGTTTTCCGGGTCACCTCTTGCGCCTTGATGGTATCGAAGATGCGGATTTCTGCAGCTAAAACCGTTCCCCGAAGGGTAAAGACACCCTTGACCAAGTAATCCACGCCGATGGTTGTCCAGTCCGGATATTCAATTCTAAATGGGTCTACTGCGGAAACGGCGGCAGGTTCCAGAAAGGCCCGGCGGTCCTTGATCTGAAAATAATCGGTCATCGCAAGATAACGGCCCACCTCGTTGGGAAACCAGAGGGACAAATCGGTCGGCGCGGTTTCCCTCGCCTGCTGCCGGAAGTCGGCAATGGCCAGGGGGAATTTCTCAAATCCGGGGGAGTCAATGTCGAGATAAATCCGGGCTGCCGAGGCTCCCGTTATCAACACACCGATGAGAAAAACGGTCAAAACCACCCAAAAAATTGATTTCCTTTTCATAAGAGATGTCTTCACCTTTGGTACATTGGTTAGCCGTCGTGCTGCGGTCTTTCATTTCATAACGGTAAAATGATCCTGGGTTTACTGCGTAGCGAGTTGTGAGGAATGAAACCGGATGCCCACTTCCATGCTTGACTCCCCCAACCCGACGGGAAATGGGGGAAAGGGCGCGGCTTTTTTCACCGCCTTGACCGCCGATTCGTTGAAAAAGGTATTCGCGGATCGCTTTTCCAGGGAAATATCCTCGACGGCGCCGTTTTTCATGATGCGTACATGCACCACCGCGATCAGATCGTTTTTCGGCAGGATGCCGCCGGGGAAAGCCCATTTTGCCTTGATCCGCGACCAGATTGCCCCATAATAGGCATTCATCACATCCGATCCCTGAGCGGCAACGGCTGACCCGGCCCCGTCCGTGGTCGCCGGAGGACGCTTCCCCTGGGGGGTCGCCGCCATTTTTCGTCTCAATGCCTCGATGGCCTTGTCGACCTCCCGGGACGATTTTTTCCGGGCGTCAAGTCTGCTGATCGGCGGCAGATCTATCGTATCCGACTTCTTCTTCAACACGATATCCCTTTTATCGCTCAGCAGATCCTTCATCTCCTCCGAAAATGCGCTCTGATCCCGGCTGCCTCCGGAAAGCTCCGCACCACGGACCAGATCAACCGTGTAGTAGGTACCGAAGGTCAACTTCACGGCGGTGGTCATGGGTCGGAAGAGGATCAGGGAGAGAAAAACGATGTGAATGACAATAGAGCAGATAAGCACCGGCCCGAGGGCAGACTTCTCGTACGCACGCACTCTCAGGTGATCCATGGATTCCACCAGATCCGGATCAAGGGTAATCGTATTGACCGAATCCGTCATTCCCCAGTCTCTTGCGGCGGCTCCGTAACCATCCCCAGCCTGTCGACACCCGCCTTTCTGATCTCCGACATGACTTCGACGACAAAACCGTAAGGCACCTCTTTATCGGCCCGCATATAGACTTCCCGATCAATGCGGTCCTGGAAAATCGCCTCCAGTTTCGGTTTGAGATCCGCCAGGGGAATATGGTTTTTATTCAGAAAGATCTTGCGGTTGCCGTCAATGGTCAGGACCAGTTTTTCCTCCGTAATATCGACGCTCTTGGCCTTCACCTTGGGCAAGTTTACATCGATGCCCATCTGAAGCATGGGGGCCGTCACCATGAAGATGATCAACAGGACGAGGACGACATCCACCAGGGGGGTGACGTTGATGTCCGACAGGGGCCGGTGTTCCGATAAGCGATGTCGATTAAAGTATCGCATGGCCAATCATCTTCTGCTGTAATAGCGGTCGATCAGGTTCAAAAAATCGGAGGCAAAGTTGTCCGTTTCCAGATTGACGACACGTATCCGGTTCAGGAAGTAATTGTAAAAAATAACCGCCGGGATTGCCGCCGCCAAGCCGGCCGCCGTGGCGATCAGGGCCTCTGAAATACCGGGCGCCACCACGGCCAGGGTCGCCGACCCGCGGGCGCCGATGCCCTTGAACGTGTCCATGATCCCCCAGACCGTTCCGAAAAGACCGATAAAGGGACATGTATTACCGGTCGTCGCCAGAAATCCGAGGGCCTTTTCCAACTTGGAGGCTTCGGCCGAGCACGTCCGGGCCAGAGCGCGTTCGAGGAAAATAATCGTGCCGTCTTCCGCAACGGGAGACAAAGCCTCATCGCTTCCCGAAGGTTTGGTCGCCTTGGTCGCCTTGGCAAGTTCGGCGTAACCGACACGGAAAACCTCCGCCACCGTCGAATTCTTGAATTTTCTGGCTTCCGTAATCAGATCGGACAGTTTGTTCTTTTTCATGAACAGATCCAGAAACAGGTTGTTCTCCTTTTTAACCTTTCCCAGTTCCCGGTACTTCAGAAAAATGATGGCCCACGACGCAACCGAAAACAAAAGCAGCAGGAACAGAACAAACTGCACGATACCGCCCGCGTCGACGATCATGCCGAGAATGCTGTTATGAAAATTACCCCCCATTGTAACGGAACTTGCAGAAGGCATAGCCACGTGTCCCCCTTGGTTTGAAATGAATTAACCGACCTTTATCTAAAGGATAATGCGCTGCATGTCAACCGGACTTTCCTTTTGCGGCATTTCAGGACGAAACCCGAATGCGCGGGTCCGCCAGAGCATAGGATATATCGGCGATCAGATTGCCCAGCAGGGTGAGAATGGCGCCGATATAAAGAATACCCATGATCACCGGATAATCCCGCGACATGACGGACATGTAAAAAAGCTGTCCCATGCCGGGAATGGCAAAAATCGTCTCGAAGATCACGCTCCCGCCGATAAATCCGGGTACGGACAACCCCAGAATGGTGATCACCGGGAGCAAGGCGTTGCGCAGAGCGTGCTTATAGATCACGACACGCTCGCTTAAGCCCTTGGCCCGGGCCGTGGTGATGTAATCCTGCCGGATCACCTCGAGCATATTCGACCGCATGAACCGCGAAAAACCTGCCAGGCCCCCGAAAGCGGACAGCAGAACGGGCAGGATCAGGTGCTTGACCAGATCCCAGAACGCCGTCCAGGGGGGCATGTATTCGTAATTCAGGGAGCGCAGACCCGAGATGGGCAACCAACCCAGATGGATGCCGAAAAAAATCATCAACAGCAGCGCCAGCCAGAAAGTCGGCACGGCAAAACCCACAAAAACGAACACACTCGTCAGGCGGTCGAACAGGGAGTTCTGGTGCACCGCCGACAACACCCCCATGGGAATCGCCACCATCAGAATCAGGATCAGGGACAGGACATTCAACAGGACCGTAATGGGAATCCGCTCCCGGATTTTTTCCGTGACGGGACGGCGGTCGGAGGAAAACGACGTTCCGAGATCGAAAACCGCGACCTTTTTCAGCCAAATCCAGTACTGCTCATAAAGGGGCTTGTCCAGGTCGTACATGGCCCGCAGCCTCGCCTGCGCCTCAACGGACGCCCGAGGGTTCATCTGGGTCTGCATGTCCGTCGGCGATCCGGGAGCCAGGTGCATGACACCAAAACAGATGATCGTGATTCCGAACAGCAGCGGAATCATGAAGAAAAGTCTCTTGCCGATATAGAGCATCACGGGTTCATCTCTCCTTGAACCCCGCCCGGCACGACACCTTCTCCCGACAGGGGCAGCAACCCCAAGGCGTCGATCTGCGCAATCGCCTTACGAAAATTTTCGCTGGAATGGGTTTCCAGTGTGATAATCGGGGTCAGCTTCCGTTCCCGCAGCAGGCCGATCAGTTTCTGGAAGGGGAAGGTCCCCTCACCCGGAGGCAGATGCTGATCTCTTACGCCCTGATTGTCGTGGATGTGGAGCTGGGCCAAATAAGGGCCAAGCGCATCGATCCAGGCGTCAACGGGGACTTCGGCAAAAACATTGTGATGGCCCGTGTCGAAGCAGAAACGCAGATACGGAGAATTCACCCCGTCCAGTAGTCTTTTCAGCATGCCCGGCACGGTCTCGTAAACGTTCTCCACGCAGATCGGACAATGCAGCGCTTCCATCCGGGGAAGTATCGCTTGAAATGTTTCCAGACAGTTGCTCAGCCACTGTTCCTCGCCGGACAGGTAATAACGCTCGTCAAAGGCTGCGTGACAGACAACGGAGAGGGGCCGGAAAAAAACGGCAAGGTCTAAAACGGCCGCAATGCGTTTTACCGTTACCCGACGAATTTCCGGATCGATGGCCCCCGGGCGGAGGTCCAGAAAAGGAGCGTGCATGGTCACCTGCAATCCCTCTGCCTGGAGCTTTGCGCCGACCTCGCGAAATGCCTCCCGGGGATAGCCGTCCAGATCCCGGTGGCTGACGGCGACTTCCGGATTGATGCGCTCCGCCAGCACCAGGGGAAGATACTTCTCCCGGAGAAGATGAAAAGGCATATGGACCTGGATATGCTTGAGAACGCTATGATTCATGCCTGTTTTTCATCCTGTTATCAAAGCTTTATACCGGAGTGTGCCTCTAACGGAAACAGCAAGGATAGTCTCTATCATACCGCCCCCGCTTCATCAACCGGCAAGTGGGCCCTTCGGGGTTGACACACTGTGAATTATTTGCTACCGGAAGAAGAATCGATTACGGGCCCATTCAAGGGGTCGGTTCGCTGCCGACAAAAACCCAAGTTCGTCCGGCACGGGAATTGAATGTTTGTTTCGGAGAGAGCCCATTTCATTTCAGGAGGCATGATTGGAGGAAACATTAGAGCTGACAACACAAGAGCAGGTTCTGCTCTGCGTGAACGCGGCGCTGGAAAAGAAACCGAAAGATCTGATCATTCTCAAAATCAAAGAAATCTCTTCATTTGCCGACTATTATGTTCTGATGAGCGGCTCCACGGACCGCGAAGTCCAAGCACTGGCTTCCTCCATCCAGGAAAAAATGAAAAAAGTCGGGATCCTGCCCTTGAGTACGGAAGGAACGACTTTCGGAAAGTGGATCCTGCTCGATTACATCGACGTTGTGATCTCCGTCTTCCACGAACCGATCCGCGCCTTTTATGATTTGGAACGGCTCTGGTCCGACGCACCGGCCATGAAAATCCCTGAAG
>CAYOYJ010000074.1:0-12319 GCA_964408155.1 uncultured Syntrophales bacterium | reverse complement strand
CGAGCTGGGTGATGGTCGTGGCCATGACCGAATCGGAGGTTTCGTAGTAGTCCCGAACAGGAGTCAGTGCGGTGGCGACAATGGGGATGCCGGTCAGCTCGGGCGTTTTGGCGGCAGGGAGGGAACTCCCCTCTCCGCAGGAGACCATCATCAGGGATAGAAACCACAGACCAAGCAGCGAAAGGTTTTTCATTTTCCACTCTCCCGAGAAGGAAGTTCTATATTTAGGTCTTGTAGAATTGTGCCGCTTTCATAGGCTAGGCGGGCCTTGGTGCTGATCCAGGCGTTTTCAGCGGCAGCGGCGTTGGCTCTGGCCTGGTTCAGGGCGGTCTGGGCGTCGAGCAGATCCACGAGAGGTGCCAGCGCCCCCTCATAGCGGACCCGGACGAGGCGGGTTCCTTCTTCAGCCGTCTTAAGGGCGGCGGCGGCCAGGTCGGCTTTCTTGCGAGTTTCCTCCACGGAGAGAAAAGCTTCGTGGATGCCGAAAGCCACAGCGGCTTTTTGGCCGGATAGAGCTTCCTCGGCTTGCAAGGCCTGATACTTGGCCTTACTTTGTTCATGGAAAGTCCGGGCACCGCTGAAAAGGTCCCATCTGAGAAATGCCGCCATCTGCCAGCTTTCTCCTTCCGCACCGGCGGGATGATCATGATCATTCCACAGGTAGGTAGCCCCGACGCCCAGCGTAGGCAGATAACCGGAACCTGCCTGACGGATCTGGTCACGAGCGCTTTCGCGGCGCAACTCCATTGCCCGGATATCTTTACGGCGGGCTGCCGCGTCCAGATAAGCATCGAGTCCATGCAGGGAGATTTCCGGCTGCTCCGCTCGAACCGCCACTTCATCCGGCAGCGACAGAAGCAAACCCAGAGCCCTTCCGGCCACCGTCAAATTCTTGCGTGCCGTCACCCGGCTCTGTTCGGCTTCCGTCACGGCAGTGGACGCCCGTAGCACATCGGAATAAAGTCCGAGACCGTTATTGTAGCGTAACTCCGCCAGGCGGAGATGTTCCCGGACGTCTTGGGCGGCTTGGTTTGTCACCCGGACAAAGGATGCTGCCGTCTGAATACCGAGATAGGCCTGGAGGACCCGGAATGCAATCTCTTCCTTTTTGCGGTACAGTTCTTCTTCTTGGGCTTGGACCTCTTTCTTCGACATGCTGAGGCCGAAATAAGCCTTCGGGGCAAACAGCGGCTGCTCGATAGAAAGGCTTGTCTGGTAGTCGGTAATGGCGTCGGGATTGTTGAGATGGTCCAAGGCGAAATCCCCGGCGGTGAAACGCTCCTGGTTCAGCTTGGCCATGAAGGCATAGGTAGGGTTGTTGGTCCGCAGGGCCCGCTCTTCCAGGGAAATGCCCGGAAGCAAATAGCTCATGGCAATCCCTACATCCGCCTTCCCGGCTTGAACACCACTCTGCAGCACCTTGATCTCATGGTTGTTTTCCAACGCGATGCGAATTGCTTCGGAAAGGCTCAAGGATTCGGCGACAGCAACTGCGGGAAAGAGCAGACAAATGATGCCGAGCCATCGCAGACCATGCGGCAGGCCAAAACGCCCATGTGCCCGGCTATGATGAAAGCAACATTTGTGCCGTTGGTCCGAACGGTTCGGCGGCAAATTTTTTCTGTCGGGTCGTTGATTCATATCAGGCGTACAGTTTCTTCAGCACATAGGCCACGTTCCGGCCCAGGTTCTTCATGGTCAGCAGGCCCTCCTCGTCATTCAGGACCTCTCCCTTTTCCCGGCCGATGCCCATGTTCCAGTAGCTGGAGCCGGGAACGACCATCTGGCTGATGAAAAAAAGATGGTTAAGCGTGTCGAAGACATGGGTGCTGCCCGCCCGTCGGACGGCGACAATCCCCGCACCGACCTTCAGACGGAACATGTCGCCGTTTACTTTGGCGACCATACCGGCCCGGTCGATAAGGGCCTTCATTTCTGTGGAGACGTCCGTGAAGTAGGTGGGTGATCCCAGAATGATCCCCTGTGCGGATTCCATCTTTTCAATACAGAAATTCAGATCGTCCTTGACGGCGCAGCGCCGGTCTTGGTTGTCCCGGCATTTGTAGCAGGCCATGCAGCCGTGGAGCTTTTTACCTGAAAGATCGATCAGTTCTGTATTTATTCCTTCATTTTCCAGTTCCGTAAAAACCTGCCGGATCAGGATCGCCGTATTGCCGTCCTTCCGGGCGCTGCCGTTGAAACCGATGACTTTGATCATAGTGGACGCCTCCTGCGCATTTAAGATTTTGTTGCCGGTGTCTGTTGGTTTATTCCGTCTGGTACCGGTCATTCCCCGGGAAGGGGAGGTTTCAGGATTTCGGTTTGAAAATAGCATTGAACCTTTCCCGTGTCAAACGGGCGACCCAGGAAAGGCTATAGAACCGGAGAGATATGCATCGTTCACAACGGAAAAGGGCTGTTTCCTAACAGTTTCAGACAGAACAATCCTGGTGGAATATAAAATCGATAGTCAACGGGAAAGTTTTTTGCTATGGGGAAAGCGAGCGTAAAGATCAGGAGGTATGAAAGAAGAGCAATGGGAGACAAAGCATTACTGATTGTCGATGGGAAGACCTACGAACTTCCTATCCTGGAAGGTACGGAAGGTGAGCGGGGTATTGATATTTCCCGCTTGCTTAAAGATACGGGATTGATCACTCTGGACCCCGGATATGTGAATACAGGCAGCTGTATAAGCGCAATTACTTTTATGGATGGTGAACGGGGAATCCTGCGTCACCGGGGCTACCCGATTGAACAGTTGGCGGAGCACTCAAGCTTCGTCGAAACGGCTTATCTGCTCATCAACGGTGAATTGCCGACTCAAGAGGAGTTAAGCGCTTTTTCAAGTATGCTGAACGAGCATTCACTGGTCCATGAAGACATGCGGGCCTTCTTCGAACACTACCCCAGCCGTGCCCATCCGATGGGGATCCTGTCATCCATGGTCACGGCCCTGCTGGCTTTTTATCCCGATCTGAAGGACCGCAGCGAAGAAGAGCGAATGACCATTACCGTGGCCCGTCTCATTTCGAAATTGCGGACCCTGGCGGCCATGTCTTACAACATTTCCCGAGGGCACAAGGTGACATATCCGTCGCACCAGTTGAGTTACTGTGCAAATTTCTTAAGAATGATGTTCGAATCGCCGGTTAAACCCTATGAAATCGATGAAGATCTGGTCAAAGCTCTGAATGTATTCTGGATTCTCCATGCGGATCACGAACAGAACTGTTCGACTTCGGCGGTGCGTCTGGTCGGCAGTGCCCGGGTGGATCTCTACGCGGCCATTTCCGCCGGAATGAGTGCTCTTTGGGGACCTTTGCACGGTGGGGCAAACCAGGCCGTGATTGAAATGCTCCAGGAAATTGACCGAAGCGGCGGCGATGTCAGACCGTTCATCAAGCGGGCCAAGGACAAGGAAGACGAGTTCCGCCTCATGGGCTTCGGTCACCGGGTTTACAAAAGCTACGACCCCCGAGCAAAGATCATGGAAAAGGTCGTCAACAAGGTGCTGAAAAAACTTAAGCGAAACGATCCTCTCTTGGAGATCGCCAAACGCCTGGAGGAAATCGCCCTGAAAGATCCGTATTTCGTCGATTACAAACTTTATCCTAACGTCGATTTTTACAGCGGTATTCTCCTGCGAGCCATGGGGATTCCCATCAACATGTTTACGGTGATGTTTGCGATCGGGCGGCTGCCCGGCTGGATAAGCCAGTGGAAAGAGAGCCTTGACGATCCTGACTGGAAACTCCACCGTCCCCGACAGATCTATGTGGGATTGAACAAGCGGGACTATGTGCCGATTGAAAAACGGGTCAGTAACTCGAATCGAGTCTGAGGTTTTGGAGAACAGATTTTTTAAAAACATTTCGGGTAACCGGGATGCTCAAGCCAAGGAGGCAAGAAGATGAGAGTCAGGGTTTCCGCCGTATATGAGCAGGCGAAAGAAATTTTGTGCATGAAATATGTTTATGGCGGGAAAGAAGTTTACGCCCTGCCCGGTGGCGGCGTTGATAAGGATGTACCCTTTCATGACGCCGTGAAAGACGAATGGAAAGAAGAGCTGGGCGTTAAAATCAAGGTCGGGGATGTCATCATGATGGGCGAGGCCCCGGGGGACAAACGCCACCCCCAAACCCTCCATGTGATCTTCTGGTGTACGGAAGTGCATGGAACCCCGAAAATCCGGACGGACAACACCCGGTCAATCGATATCGTCTGGCTTCCCGTTGATAAACTCAAGGATTGTCCTCTCTATCCGGATGTGGGCAAGCAGCTTTACGCTTATTTCAAGAGCGAAAACCGACGTTCCATTGAATTTATCGAGAACTGCATGGAGCGGGGCTACTGGTAACCCCCCGTCCTGTCTACGAAATGCGCGGGTAGGACGAATAGATTCAAGCCAGGGTAAACCTTAAGAAATACATAAACGGGCACCGGGTCTCCTGCCATCGTTGGGAGCGATACCGGTGCCTTTTTTACGGAATCACGATGACGGATCGCAAACCACCTTTTTTCTGGGGCTGGTACGTCGTGCTGGGGGCCTTCCTTGTTCTGGCCGTCAACTATGGCGTCCGGTACAGTTTCGGGATTTTCCTCAAGCCCATGGTGGAGGAATACGGTTGGTCCCGTTCCGTCATTTCTCTGGGGGCCTCTTTCAACATGCTCGTCTATTCCATCTGCTCCATCTTTGTGGGCAAGATGGTCGAGCGGGTTCCGCCGGGGCGGATCATCATGTCCGGCGCCCTCATCGTTTCCCTGAGCCTTTTTTTAACCGCCTTCGTGGCGCATCCCTTCACCTTCTACCTGGCCTATGGTCTGCTCGCCGGCATCGGGTCCTCCGGTCTGGGGCTGGTGATCTGCATCTCTTCCGTGGCGAAATGGTTTCATAAACAACGGGGTACAGCCGTAGGACTGGCCGCCATGGGGATCAGCGCCGGGGCGATGGTTGTCACGCCCCTTTCGGGGTATATCGTGAAGGTGTATGGCTGGCAGATGGGATTTCTGTCTTTGTCGGTGGCGACCTTTCTGATCGGCGTCGTGCTGTCCCGGCTTTTTTTTAGAAAAATCGCCCCCGAAGCCTGCGGTTTATTCCCAGACGGGGAAGAAATGGTCGGGCGTTTTGTGGAAGAGAAGGCGGACAATCCACCCGTCCCGGTTTCGCGGCGCATGGTCATGAAGGACTACCGGTTTTGGATCATCTCCCTATCCTTCAGTCTGGCCTACCTGGCGATCATGTCGGTCTTTGTCCATCAGGTACCCTATGCCCTGGACCATGGTATCGGCAAGGTGGCGGCGGCCACTTCCCTGGCGGCAGTCAGTTTTGCGGCGTTTTGCGGCCAGTTCTTCTACGGCTGGCTGAGCGATCGCATCCGGGATTCAAAATACGCCACGGCCCTCGGGTTCTTTATGATGACCTGCGGGATGATGCTTCTCCTGACGACGCATACCATCCCCATGCTCTATCTTTTCGCGGTGGTGTTCGGATTTGGTTACGGCTGTGTGGCGCCGATGACGCCGATCCTGATTGCCGATCACTTCGGCCGTCATGCCCTGGGGGCGGTTTACGGCCTGGTAACCTTTTTCATCGGGGCCGGGGGGAGTATCGGCCCCTTTCTGGCGGGCTATATCTATGACCGGTTCGGCTCCTACAGCTATGTCTGGATGTTCAATATCGCTCTGCTCGTGACGGTTATTCTGGCGGTCCTGTCCCTGAAACCAAAAAAAACTTAACCGCTGCTATTGGACACTTCCGGTTGAGTTAAAGGGAAAATATAGAGAAACGGTGGTGTCTTTGCCGGGATTGCTGTCGATAATCATCCGGCCGCCGTGAGCTTTCATGAGATGTTTGACGATGGACGAACCCAGACCGGTGCCCCCAATTGCCGAGATCGGGTCTTGTCAACGCGATAAAAACGCTCGCCCAGTTTGGGAATCTCACTTTTTGGGATACGGATGCCCGTATCGGAAATGCGAATGACCACTTCTTGGTCCATGCGGGAAGCTTCGATGGTGATCGTCCCCCTCCAGGGGTATATTTGACGGCATTGTCCAGAATATTGATTAGAATTTGTGACAACCGATCTCGGTCACCGTGGATCGAAGGCAGGTGTTCCGCCATGCTCCGTACAATCTGCAGATTTTTTTCTTTCACGGCGCCCGACATCATGGACAGGACTCTCTCCAGTACGTCCGCCGGATCAATGCCCTCCAGGCGAAGTTTTGCCTCCCCCAGCGCCATGTTGGACAGGGTCAGCAGGTCGTTGACCAGCCGATTCAGGCGCAGGGCGTTTTCGCGGATCGTCGCCGGAAAACGTCGGCCGCTTTCCCGGTCCGGGATGATTTCAACGAGAAGCGGTTCGTGGGTCTGGTTGAATCGCTCCAGGGCCTGGTGCAACGACGCGTTGCGAAAGGCTTCGAGCGTTGTTTTCTTCACCCGTGTTTCCACCGGATAACCGGTCATTTCAACAAGGGCGCGATTGACACGTTCGATCCGGTTCTGATCGCCCAACACGATTAAACCCTCCACCATGCTTTCGAAGTCGGCGTTGTTTGCATAATATTGAGGCCTGTGGGCCGATCGAAAGTTTCCTGAAGCCGAGGTGCATACCCTCCTCATGGCGCAGGCCGATCCGCCTAAAACAACGAAAGTAGAAAAAAGAGCACGGCTGAAATCAGGCCTGAAAATGGAATGGTCAGAACCCAGGCCCAGATGATATTCCCCGCGACCCCCCAGCGTACGGCCCGGATACGTTTCGTTGCCCCGACGCCCGTAATGGCCCCGGTGATGGTATGCGTCGTGCTGACCGGAATGCCCGCCAGGGACGCCCCGATAATGGCACAGGCCGCAGCTGTTTCCGCGCAGAAGCCCCCCATGGGCTGGAGTTTCGTGCTCTTGGACCCCATCGTCTTGACAATGCGCCATCCTCCCCGCATGGTGCCTAGGGCAATCACGGCATAACAACTGATTTCGACCCATATCGGAACATGGAACGTTGAGCCCAGGTATCCGCCACTGAAAAGCACGATGGCGATGATACCCATTGTTTTCTGGGCGTCGTTGGCGCCGTGACTGAAACTGAAAATAGCCGCGGAGAAAAGCTGGAATCGTCGAAAATAGCGGTCGGCTTTCGCAACCGTGGTGTGGCGGACGAGATTCAGTGTTACAATCATGAACAAAAGCCCGAGAAGCAGGCCGATCAGAGGTGAGAGAACAATAAAACAACCTGTCTTGACGATGCCCTTCCAAACAAGAACCTGGATGCCTCCTTTGACCAGGCCGGCGCCGACCAGTCCGCCGATCAGGGCATGAGAAGAGCTGCTGGGAAGTCCCAACCACCAGGTAATGAGGTTCCAGATAATGGCGCCGCACAAGGCACAGAAGATCAGTGTGTTGTCGACGATGGTTGTGCTGACGATACCGGTTCCCACCGTTTTGGCCACGGATACCCCGATAAAGAAAAAGGCTACAAAATTAAAAAAAGCAGCCCAAACGACAGCCTGTGTGGGAGTCAGGACCCGAGTTGTAACAATGGTGGCGATGGAGTTGGCCGAGTCGTGGAACCCATTGATAAAATCAAATACGTAAGCGGTGAATATGATAAGAATAACAATCAGTAATGAATGGTCCATGTTTTCTGTTTTGTCCGTTGATAATCGCGAATGATTTTCATGTTTTTCAGGCCATCGGACGTGTCCGGAACATGAAATCCCTCCCCGGTCAGGTGATAGGTCAGCAGATCGACGATATCCTTTTTGTCGTCTGCGACCAGTAGAGTCTTTTGTGCCCCTTTGCCCTCAGCCATGTTTGTAATCTGCCGGTGTGTGTTTAACCTTTCAACCCGAAGAGGCAATTTTCGATTATATTAGAACGGTTCTGTTCAGGAATCGAGGCTTTTTCCCTGCATCCTGATCACGGCGGAGTGAAAAAGAGAACAGGGGTGTGTCAGGGGCAGATCAGTCTGCCCAGGACGGGAGCAAAATACAGAAGCGACAGACCGACCAGGAGCCAGCAACCGCGATTAATCCGGTTTTCTTTTTGCAACAGCAACTTATCCCAGTCGGAGGTTTCGATAAAACGACGGAAACGTTCCAGGGCGCAGGGTTTGGAAAGCGCAGGAACGCAGGCCGTTTCGGCTGCGGGGATGACGGTTTTAAAGGATGAGCAACAGGCGTGATTCATGATTAAATCCTCATAATTATTATGTTATATCAACTCATGTACTTGCGGATCACGGCGGTGATAACGCCGCCGATCCGCAGTTCCCGGCGGGGACGGATGGGAGCATATCGGGGATTCGCGGCCTCCAAAATCACATTTTTCCCCTCTATGCGGAAATATTTCATCGTCCACTCTCCGTCCACTTCGGCCAGAATGATGTCGCCGTTTTTCGGATCGCGGCCCCGTTCCACGATCACCAGGTCTCCCTCCTTGATCCCTTCATCGTTCATGGAGTCTCCCTGAACGGAAAGGAGAAAAGAGGAATCCGGCCGGTTGACCAGATATTCATCCAGGGAAATGACATCCCGGAGATTTTCTTCCTCCGGGGACGGGAGGCCCGCCTGAACGGAACCGATCAGGGGAAGACCCGTGGTGGTGTGGGCGGGTTTCAGAAAGCCGCCTGCATCCTTGACAAGGAGTCCTGCGGTCAGAAGTTTCCCTACCCAGAAATGAACAACGCTTTTTGAACGGACCCCCAGAATCTCCATCATTTCGCCGTATGTGGGCATGCGTCGGTTTTCCCGGAGAAAAGCCTCGATATCGTGAAAAACACTGTGCGTTGTTCGTCGGTCATTCATGGCGCCATCCTGTTCTGCTGGATGGTGCCTTTATATTAGAACGAACGTTCTAATGTCAAGACTTTTTTACAGGAGCTAAAATCCTTGAAAAGGGAGATCCGGGTTAAACCGGGTGGGAGGTACGCAGAAAGAGCCGGCCCATGCCGATCAGGCCCCGTTATCCGCTGCAAAATGGCCGGACCGTAGAGGAAATGCAGCACATCCCGTAAGCCATTGTAGACCTGCGGACCGTAAGGACGCCACCACATGTTTTTCTGTACCGCCGGCAGCTAATCGTCGATAACGATGCGGGGACGGGTCATTTCCTGAAGGCCGAGGCGACCGTGGGAGCGCCCGATACCGGATTCCCTGAAGCTCCCCATGGAGTTTCCGCCAGGCCGTGGCTCATCTGACATTGGTCAGAGCCACGGGGGGAATGAAAGAGACCCGCCTGGGAGCCGCCGAGAAGGGTACTCCGGCCGCAATCTTAGCTCCCTTGGCGGGGGCGTTTTGCAGGTGCGCCTGGACCTTCTCCAACTGATCTTTTGTGGTCATGGCGCATCGGGCGCATTCATCTTCTCTTCCCCACGCGACGGCCAGGAGAAGCCTTTTTCCTTGAGCAGGGCGACGAACCTGTCAAGGACTTCCCGGACAACAAAAATTCTTTCAACAGCGCCGCGACTTTGATTATGCCGGCGAAGAGAATTGCGTAAGGAACATGAACGATATAGGAAACCTTGTTGGTAAAAAGGAGGGTTCCCGGCATGAGCCGCACTCTTTTGAGAAATTTCTGTGTCGTGGCGGCATGCTGACCGACGGCCACTGCCGCCGGGATGACCTCTGTCGCCGGGGCTTCAACGGGCGGTTTTTCGGCGCAGGCGGAGATGATGGCTGCTCCAATCTTGCATGTGTCATGATTTCAAAAATGGCCGCCGTTGCGACCAGGAGCCGATATCTGCCGAGAAAAAAGTACACCAGCAGCCAAAAAAAGCCTTGCAATTCATGTCCGGGTTTAGTACGTTTCTGCCCGCAGAAACAGGAGGTGACGTAAACACATGGAAACGAAAGAAGAATTAATCAAGATTTTCGCCGAGATCACGGACATGCGAGAGATGGATACGTTTTTGCGCGAAATGTTTACTGCCAAGGAAATTGCCGACATCGAGCTGCGCTGGCAACTCCTCAAAGAATTACACGAAGGTAAAACTCAGCGCAGTATCGCCGCGCGTCACCGGATGAGTCTCTGTAAAATCACCCGGGGTTCGAAGGTGTTGAAGGCGGAAAATTCCTTGGTTAAAAAAATTCTCGATAAGATGAAGGAGGTTCAATGAGTTCTCAGATTCAAGACATCGCTATGCCCAATGGTGAGGGGCGTTTCGGCGAATATGGCGGGCGGTTGTGCCCCCGGAGTTGGAAAAAATTCTGGAAGAAATCACCACGGCCTACAATGCCCTGAAGGATGATCCCAGTTTCAAGGAAGAGCTTTACGCCCTTTACAAAGATTACGTCGGCCGGCCAAGCCCCGTGACGCATGCCCGGAACCTCTCGGACAAAATCGGCGGTGCGCAGATTTATCTTAAGCGAGAAGATCTGAACCATACCGGCGCCCACAAGATCAACCATTGCCTGGGCGAGGCGCTTCTGGCCAAAAGGATGGGCAAAAAGAAGGTCATCGCAGAGACCGGGGCCGGTCAGCACGGCGTCGCTCTGGCGACGGCGGCGGTCCTGCTCGGTCTGGAATGCGACATTTACATGGGGGAAGTCGATATCGCCAAGGAAAAACCGAACGTTGTCCGGATGAAGATCCTGGGGATCAACCTGGTCCCGGTTTCGAGAGGCCAGCGGACACTCAAGGAGGCCGTCGATGAAGCCTTCGAGGCGTATCTCAAGGACCCCGTGAATCAGCTCTACGCCATCGGGTCGGTGGTCGGTCCTCACCCTTTCCCGATGATGGTCCGGGATTTTCAGCAGATCGTCGGCAGGGAGGTGCGGGAACAGTTTTTAGAAAAAAAAGGCAAGCTGCCGGATAATCTTGTCGCCTGCGTCGGCGGCGGGTCGAATGCCATGGGGCTGTTCACGGCCTTCCTCGAGGATCAAGGCGTGGATATCTACGGCGTTGAACCGTCCGGCGTAGGCCTGAATCCCGGCGAGCATGCGGCGACCCTTTCTATGGGGACGCCGGGCGTTCTACACGGGTTCAAATCCTATCTGCTTCAGGATGAGAAAGGCGATCCGTTGAGCGTGTATTCCGTGGCCAGCGGTTTGGATTATCCCGGCGTCGGTCCCCAGCACAGTCTCCTGAAAGACATCGGTCGGGTTAAGTATGTTACCGCCAGTGATCGGGAAGCCATCGACGCTTTCTTCGAACTGTCTCGGACCGAAGGAATCATTCCCGCCCTGGAAAGCGCTCATGCGGTGGCCTATGCAATGAAATTGGCCAAGGAACTCGGAAAAGACCAGACGATTTTAGTCAATCTATCCGGTCGGGGAGACAAGGATATTGATTTCGTCGTGGCGAAATACGGAAGGGATTACGGCGTTGTGATGTAGAAACGGAGTCACCCGCGGCAGCAGAAAGCCATTGGGTTCAGTCAATTACAACAAGGGATGGTCGGTGTCGGTTTTTCTGAAGATCGCTCGATCATCCTTTTTTGTATAAAAGCATCTTTTGTATAAAAAGGCCCCTTTCTTTTTTCCCGGGAGCCGATTATAGTAACGGTGATAAATTCTGAAGCGTGTGGATAAAGGGTCCCGGGGCCCTCATCTTACTATAATTCATGATATGAAGGAGGAGTGGTTATGGTGACAGTGATGCCGGAGGGGGAAGCGATTCGGAAAGCGGTCAAATGGATCTCAGCAAGCCGTGAGGAGAAACCGGACGTTTCTCTGAATAAGCTGATCAACGAGGCGGTGATGAAATTTGATCTTTCACCTCTGGATGCGGAGTTCTTGCAGGGTTTTTTCAGGAAAGCCCAGTGTTAGATTCCATAAGACGGTTCCGGAGAGAGGGTGACCAACCTGTTCTCCGGAACGAAATCTTTCTAAAATCTTTTCTCGCCGTATTTGATTAACAACCCCCTTACCGTTACAACACGCGGGTTCCCGTCGATTCATCTGAATTTCCATGAGCCATGTTTGCGAAAAAAAGTACGATCCGGGTAAGCATCGCGAGGTCGATATTCCGGCGAAAGATGGAATCCAGAGAAAATTCAACCGGCCGCTGAATCAAAAGACCCTGCCGCAACGGGCGTTTTGCCATTTTTGACCGCGGGAAGAAATCATTAAGTTATTTCAACATTTTAATATTTCTCGCATTTGCTCTAAATGTTCCCTGTTGTCATTATAACACAATCTTCAAGGCCGGCGTGACATTATCGATGCTGACTCGCCCTATCAGCGACAGCAGCCGATTCCCGCTCAGGTATGTTCCAGGAACGGCAGGGGCTTCCCGAGCCTGTAAACCAGCGCCTGACAGGATGCAATAAGCCGGTTTTCCTCCCAGACCCTGATTTCGTAAAGAGCCGTTTTATTCGTT
>CAYOYJ010000073.1:0-12426 GCA_964408155.1 uncultured Syntrophales bacterium | reverse complement strand
CACCGGCGGCTTCCTTCTTAAATCAAATCATGGCTTATGCATTCAAACACTTCCCGTATTTGCACCTTTTGACGCGGATAATATGGGAAGTGTCCATGTATTCGGTACGTTACGTTGTCGCTAACGTACCTTTTGACACATCAAATTACCGGCAGCGGGCCGCGGACCCCTTCTTCAGATAGGCCTTGGCCAGAGACGTGTTCACATGCACAACCCCCTTGTTGAGGTCCTTCAGGGGATAGTCCGGTCCGATCATCGGCAGGGTGTCCGCCTGCTCCTGACTCCGCAGGACGGTTCCGGCGGGCACATAACGGCCTTCGGGAACGGTCACGCCCATGAGGATGCACCCCGGTTCGACGACGCAGCGTTTGTTGACGAAGGACTTAAAGACCAGGGATTGCATGCCGATGAAGGAATCGTCGAGGACGACGGCGGGACCGTGGACCTGCACCTGGTGGGCCAGGGAAACACGGCTGCCGACGTACGCGGCGTATTTCTTGCCGTCCACTTCATAGAGATTCTTTTCGACTGGCCGGCCGTGCTCTTCCGTCTCCAGGGCGTGGATCACGACGCCGTCCTGGACGTTCGAGTCGTCGCCGACGAAGAGGGACTGCCCTTCGTCGCCACGAACACAGGCGCAGGGCGCCACCATGACGTTTTTTCCCAGGGTTACGTTCCCAATCACACTGGCCAGGGGATGGACATAGGCCGTGGGGTCAATGACAGGGCTGGATTCCTTCGACGAAAAATCGGTGATCACATTGCTTTCGATCATATTGTTTCTCCTTTATTCCAATGAATTTTTCTCACGTTTATTCTTTTCCAGACGAAGCAGTTCCCGCCAGACTTCCTCAACTCTTTTTTCTGTTTCCTCAAGGCTCCCCTGGTTGTCGATGACAATCCGGGCGTATTTCATCTTTTCCTCGATGGACATCTGGGAGGTAATGCGCTTCTCCGCGTATTCTCTGCTGTATCCGTTGCGCAGGATCAGGCGTTCCAACTGTTCGTCCCGGGGGATGTAAACCAGCACGATCAGGTCGAACCGCTGCTGGGCACCGATTTCGATCAGAAGGGGAATGTCCGACAGAGCAATGGCATCGGGCTGAGTGGATTCAATTTCCGCAATCCGGCTTTTCCAGGCACGAAAGACGGCCGGATGGACAATTTCATTGAGCCGATTCAGTTTCGCCGGATCGCTGAAAACGACGGCGCCCAGTTTCTCCCGGTTGATCGTTTTATCCGGATTGAGAATACCTTCGCCGAAAGTCTCAACGATTTCCCGCCACACCTCGGTTTCCGGCATTTGGACCCGGTGCGCCACTTCATCGAGATCGATGAGAATGGCCCCTTTCTCCACCAGCAGCCTGGCGATGGTCGTTTTTCCGGTCGAAATGCCTCCGGTCAGTCCCACGTTCAACATGGCTGGCTTTTATCACAGGGTCACAGGGATGGGCAAAGAAAAATTGAGGAGACAATCCGTGGTTGACAGGTCATTCAATACGACGTAGAAGCGGTGATCATGGTCGGTCAGTTCTCCCCCTGATTGATTTTATTATGATCGGAGTCCTATTTCGTGTTTTCACGCGATGAAATTATCGGAACCCTGAGCCTGGCGGGAAGCGTTGTCCTCTTCAGCACCGTGGAGATCGCCAGCAAAATCATCGGGCCCCGGGTGGATCCGATTGTCCTGACTTTCATCCGTTTTTTCGTCACGGGCCTGTTTCTAATCCTGATCAGTCTCCCCATGCTGCGTTTGAGGCCGGAACCTTTTTCCCTCCGGGATTACGGAGTGTTTCTGATGAACGGTCTGATTGGGATTACCTTGGCCCTGAGTCTGTTTCACACGGCAATCCTTGTTCTGGACAAGGCCGCATCGGCGGCGGTCATCTTTTGCATCAACCCGGTATTCGTTGTGATACTGGCCCGCTATATCAATCAGGAGCCCTGGAGCAATCGCAAATGGATCGCTGTTTTTCTGGGGCTGGCGGGCGTTTTCTGCTTCGCCTATGAATCGGGAGGATTTGCTTTGCACTCTCTGCAAGGCCTGTCCCTGATGGTGCTGGCGGCCTTTCTCTTTGCACTGAGTACCTGCATTTCCCGGCGCGTGGTAGGGCGCTACGGGGCGCCGATCCTGATGGGTTTTTCTTCCCTCGCGGGCAGCATGCTCCTGTTACCTCTGGCGGCAACCCGTATTGAACCGACAGGGCTCGCCCACATCATCGGTGCGGCGGCACCGATTCTATATGTCACACTCATGGGAACGTCCCTGGCCTATTTTCTCTATTATTACGGATTATTGAACACTTCGGCCCAGCGGGGGGGCATGATTTTCTTTTTGAAACCGGTGCTGGCGAGTCTTCTGGCGGTCTGGATCCTCGGGGAAACGATCAACCTTTACATGCTTGGAGGAATTGCCCTCATCCTTTCAGCCCTCTTTCTTGAGCTTCTCCTGGAAATGCGCCTCCGAAATCTCAGCAGCGCCTGATCGACTTCTCCCCTAACTCTCGTGCTTCTTGAAATTCCGATTAAATATGATGCGGAGTCCTTCGAGGGTAAGCATATCGTCCACCTCGTCGATCATCCGGGACTCAGAGGCCACCACGCCGGCCAGCCCCCCTGTGGCGATGACGTAGGGATCGGATTTGGCTTCGGCCTTCATACGCGTCACGATTCCGTCCACCAACCCCGCGTAACCATAGATAATTCCGGACTGCATGCCGCTGATTGTATCCTTTGCGATGATCAGTTTCGGCTTCGTAAACTCGACCCGCGGGAGTTTCGCCGCCCTCCGGAAGAGGGCTTCGTTGGATATGACGATACCGGGCGTGATGCACCCACCCATGTATTCGCCTTTCGGTGAAATATAATCGAAGGTCGTCGCCGTTCCGAAATCAACGACGATCAGGTCCTTCTTAAATTTCTCGTAGGCGGCCACGGCATTGACAATGCGGTCCGCACCGATTTCCCGTGGATTATCATAAAAGATCGGCATCCCCGTTTTTACACCGGGGCCGACGATCAGGGGGGTGATCTGAAAGTATTTCTGACAGACAGGTTCCAGAATGTTCAGCATGGGCGGCACGACGCAGGAGATGATGATGTCCTCGATCTGCTTGGAACTGATCCGGCTGGATTTATAGAGCGAATAAATCAGCATGCCGTATTCATCCACAGTATGGTCGATAACAGTCCGAATCCGCCAGTCGTGAACCAGAACATCGCCGTCATAGACACCCAATACCGTATTTGTGTTTCCCACATCAATGACCAGTAGCATGATTTCTCCTTCTATGTGGTCTTTGTGATTTCACAGTTCAATGATCGAATCGATCCGTTCTTTCTGATCCGGAGGGAGATGTCTGCTGCCTGAACTGAATGGGTGAGGGCCCCGACGGAAATAAGATCGACGCCTGTCGCCGCGATTTCTCCGACGGTTTCCAGAGAAACGTTTCCCGACGCCTCAAGCAGCGCCTTGCCGCGGACCAGAGCCACAGACTGTTTCATCTCCGGGATGGACATGTTATCCAGCATGATTACATCCGCTCCGCAGTCGAGGGCTTCCCGCACGTCGTCGAGATTGCGGCACTCCACCTCGATTTTCAAAAGATGGTGCGCGTTTTGTCGACAACGGGCAACGGCCGCTGCGATGCCGCCCACGGCGTCGATATGATTGTCCTTGATCAGAATCCCGTCGCTCAAACCGAAGCGATGATTACATCCGCCGCCGACAGTCACGGCGTATTTATCCCAAACGCGAAATCCCGGCAGGGTCTTTCGTGTATCGACGATCCTTGCCTGCGTTTCTTTGACCGCCTCGACATACCGTCGGGTTTCGGTGGCGATGCCGCACAAACGCTGGAAAATATTCAGCGCCACTCGTTCCGCCCGGAGGATGCTGCCCAGATTCCCGGTGATTTCCGCAATAATCTTCCCTCTGTCCGCCTTTTCGCCGTCGGTGGCCCATGTCTCAAGCGAAAGCGACGGATCGACGACCTTGAACACCTCGACAAAAATTGCCGCCCCGGCTACGATCAGATCGTCTTTGGCCATGGCGACAGCGGTCCCCTGCTCTCCTCCCTTGAGAACGGACGACGTCGTGACATCCCCCCATCCCAGGTCCTCCGCCAAGGCGTTTTCGATCAATGTTCGAATGCGCTGATTTTCCATTTTCACTAATCTGATCAATAATTAAAAAATTCAGCCCTTGATTTCCTCAAATTTCTGGTACAGGTTCTCCAGGATTGTAAATTTCTCGCGCAGAGTCTTATATTTCAACTCTTCCTTTTCGATTACCGCCGGCGCCGCCTTGTTTATAAAATCCTGATTTGCGAGTTTGTTCGCCACCTGCTTCAGATCCTTTTCCATCTTCGCCATTTCCTTCTGCAAACGGAGTTTTTCCGCGGAAATATCCACCACACCTTCAAGAAACACGAAGATACGCATGGCGCCGACCACGCCCGTTGCCACACCCCTGGGTTCGTCCATATCCCCGGCGATCACCAGCGCTGCCAGATTCGCCAGGTTGATGATGTAATTGCGATCCCGGGCCATCAAGGTCTTGATACCCGGGTCGGGAACGGAGATGGTCACCGTGATTTTCCGGGAGGGCGGTACGTTCATTTCGCCCCGGATGTTGCGGATCTTTGTGATGACTTCCATCAGCAGCGACATTTCCTTCTCTGCCGACATATCCCTCGCTGTGTCCACCGGTGCCGGGAAGGAGCTTATCATGACGGATGTCCCGTCATGGATGCATTTCTGCCAGATTTCCTCGGTGAGGAAGGGCATGAAAGGATGGAGCAACTGGAGTGACGTCTTCAAGACCATGTACAGCGTCTGCAGGACTGCTTCTTTCTGTCCATTCTCTTCCTTACCGTAGAGGACAGGTTTGATCAGCTCCAGATACCAGTCGCAGAACTCATGCCATACGAACTGATAGATGCCTGCAGCGGCTTCGTTGAATCGGTACGCATCAAGATGGCGGTTAATGTCGTCGATGGTTCTGTTCAGCCTGGCCCGTATCCAGCGATCGGGCAGGAGGCCGCTCCCTTCCCCGGGCTGTTCGTATTTTCCGGCATAGCCATCCAGGTTCATCATGGTGAAGCGTGTGGCATTCCATATCTTATTGATGAAGAACTTGTAGCCCTCAATCCGCTCTTCCGACATGCGGACATCACGCCCCTGAGCGGAAAATGCCGCCAAGGTAAAACGAAACGCGTCGGCGCCGTATTTGTCAATCATATGCAGAGGATCGATGATATTGCCCTTCGATTTGCTCATCTTGTCCCCTTTTTCATCCCGCACCAGGGCATGGAGATAAACATCCTTAAACGGCACATCCTTCATGTTGTATAACCCCATCATCATCATCCGGGCCACCCAGAAGAAAAGAATATCGAAGCCGGTAATCAGTAAAGACGTGGGGTAGAAGGTTTTCAGGGCCTCCGTTTCATCCGGCCAGCCGAGAGTGGAAAAAGGCCACAGTGCCGAACTGAACCAGGTATCGAGGACGTCCTCTTCTTGGCGCAGTTTTTCTCCGCCGCAGTCGGGGCAACGGTCGGGGTCCGTCATGGAAACGATAACCTTCCCGCAGGCATCGCAGTACCAGACGGGAATGCGGTGCCCCCACCAGATTTGACGAGAGATGCACCAGTCGCGGATGTTGTTCATCCACTCAAAATAGGTTGCCTCCCAGGTTGAAGGAACGATGCGGGTATTGCCGAGGACGACGGCGGCAATGGCCTCCTTGGCCAAGGGTGTCACCTTGACAAACCACTGCTTGGACACGGTTGGTTCGATGTCGGTTTTGCAGCGGTAACACTGGCCGATATTATGCGCGTAGGGTTCGGTCCCGACGAGATAACCCTGATCCTGAAGGTCACGGATCACATTCTCCCGACATGTATAACGATCCTGTCCTTGGTAAACACCGCCGTACTCGGTAATGACGGCGTTTCCGTCCATAATTTTGATGATTTTCAGGTTGTGGCGCAAGGCAATGGCGAAGTCGTTGGGATCCGATGACGGCGTAATTTTCACCGCACCGGAACCGAATTCCATGGTCACGTAATCGTCCGCAATCACGGGAATTTTTCGGTTTACCAGGGGCAGGATGACTTCCTTGCCGATTTTATCCTTGTAGCGCTCGTCGTTGGGGTTGACCGCCACGGCCGTGTCGCCCAGCATGGTCTCGGGCCGTGTGGTGGCAACGGTGATCTCGCCGCTGCCGTCGGCGTAGGGATAACGGATATTCCATAGAAAACTCGCCTCCTGATGATATTCGACCTCAAGATCGGAAATGGCCGTATGGCAACGGGGACACCAGTTGACGATATAGTCGCCCTGATAGATCAGTCCTTCATTGTAAAGCCGGACAAAGACCTCCCGGACGGCTTTGCTCAACCCTTCGTCCATGGTGAAGCGTTCCCGCTCCCAGTCGCAGGAACTTCCCAGTCTTTTCAGCTGGTTGATGATGGCACCGCCGTATTTTTGGCGCCATTCCCAGACCCGCTCGATGAATTTTTCACGGCCCAGATCGTGACGTGAAATGCCTTCCTTCGCCAATTCCTGCTCCACGACGTTCTGGGTCGCGATGCCGGCATGATCCGTTCCCGGCATCCAGAGTGTGTTGAATCCCTGCATCCTTTTATAACGAATGATGATGTCCTGCAGTGTATTGTTCAGGGCATGCCCCATATGCAAAATGCCCGTTACATTGGGCGGAGGAATCACGATTGCAAACGGAGGTTTTTCGCTTTTATCTTCCGCGTGAAAAAACCGATTTTCCAGCCAGTACGCATACCAGCGCTCTTCTGCTTGATGGGGTTCATAATTTTTACTGAGTTCTTCGCTTGACATAACCTGCTCCTGATTGGTCTTCCAACTGCCCCGAAAATCACCGCACAAAAATCACGCTCCCCCTGAGATCGACGCCGACGGCGGATTCAGAGGGAGTAAAGCGGAAAAGATCGTTCCCGGGAAGACATCTTCCGCGCGTTGTAATCCAGTTTGCTTCAGTTTATTTTCAAATCCTCTTTCAGTTTTCGTGCAATCAACAGGGCCTCCGCTCCCGACAGAGGAGCCAAGGGCGCAAACGCATCTTCGCCTGCATTTTTCTTCTCCATAATGCCCCGCGACGTCACCACCATGACGGCTTCGTAATAGGAATAATCGGCTTTGACATCCGGAAAGGGCGATGGGGTCCCCTGAAACGGCTTTTTCAATTCCGCATTGCCGGTCAACCTTTCGAGGATGTCTTCCATGATGACGGCATAGGCCGCCCGGTTGACACCCTCTTCCGGTCGAAACGACCCATCGGGGTATTTCGTCAGTCCCTTGATCCCCAGTTTCAAAACCTCTTCAATGTGTACCCGAAATGGGTGCTCCGCAATGTCCTTGGCGGTGGCCCTTCCTTTTTCGGCTTTCTTGTCTTTCGCTTTATCCGTCACTAAAGCGGTGTTTGTATCCTGCCGACTTAAGATTTTTTCCAGTTTGATCTCTTCCACAATGATGGCGGCGCAATCGGCACGCGTGATGCGGTCCGCCAGGGCAATGGTTCTTCCGGTTTTGGTTGAGGCCATGGCCCCCTGGATTTTTTGGATCCTGTCCGCCTGAACCTCCGCTTCCTTCACATGCCTGTCATTGATGGCGATCACTTCCCGGAACATCTTCCCCGCTTCATCAAAATTCAGATTGTCCCGGAAAGCAAAGCCCATGTAGAAGTAGGCATCGCTGTTTTGGGGATCGATTTTGGTCGCGGCGTCAAAGGCCTCCTTGGCTTTCAGAAACCACCGCTTGTCCCGTTTATCTTTGGTGTAAATTCTGATCCTCGCCACCTGGCAGAAGACCTTATCTTCATTTTGTTTCGCATACTTGCAGCCGCTTTTCAGGTCATCCAGAGCTTCATCGTAATCGCCCTGGTAGATTCGGGCAATGCTCCTTCCGATCGCGGCGCGGGCATTTTTCGGGTTCTTGGTTAACGCCCAGGCAAATTCACGGGTCGCATCGTCGTACTGCCTCTTTTCCAGCAGCTGCAAACCGGCATCGGTGTAGACATCGGACGGTTCCACCCGAACGACAGACGGCTTCACGACGGTCGGTTTTTTGTTCTTGGAGCCGCACGACATTAAATTCACGGCAACTAAAAGACCCAGCATGAGCATGAACCATTTTGGGCACTTTACTTGAACGGTCACCGGTCACTCCTTTTCATATAGAATCTGTCTTTTATTTGGCTGCAAACCGCTTTAGTTCGAGTACTTCCATATATTTATCGCTTCGTGAAGTCAAGGTTTTTCACCTTTTCGTCTTTGATTTCAGGCAAGAGAGGCTTCGATATGACGTTTAATTCCGGCAATGTCTTCCGGCGCGAACCACATGATTTCTTCATCCTTTTTAAACCAGGTCATCTGTCTTTTCGCGTACTTCCAGGTGTCCCGTTTCATGGCGGCAACGGCCTCTTCCAGGGACCAGTCCCCCCTGAGGCATCGCACCATGTGCCGGTAGCCCAGGGATTGCATCGACTTGAGCTCCGGACCATACCACCTCGTCATGAGGCTTTCAACTTCCTGTAGAAGCCCTCTTTCCATCATCAGATCGACCCGTTGTTCAATCCGTTTTTGCAACGTTTCCTTCTCCTGCCGGATTCCGATTTTCAAATACCGGTAATCCTGTTTTTCCTGAAAGGCATGTTCCGTCTGCTTTTTGACAATTGATTCTCCTGTCAGATCGAGCACTTCGAGTGCACGAATCATCCGTACAGCATCGTTGGGGTTGATCCGTGCGGCTGCCTGCGGATCACGCCGGCACAGCAAATCGTAGAGAGGGGCTTTGCCGTATTCCTTTTCCAGACTTTTGTAATGCTTCCGAAGCGTTTCATCCGGTCCGGGACCGTCGATCAGACCGCCCAGGAGGATTCGCACGTAAAGTCCCGTGCCGCCGGCCACATAGAGTAGTTGCCCGGGCTCCGCCTTCTGTACGATCACCGCCCGGGCCATATCCAGAAACATGGCTCCGTTGAACGTTTCGTCGGGATTCACCACGTCAAGGAGATGATACGAAAATTGCGCCCGTTCTTCCGGCGTCGGTTTGGCCGTGCCGATGTCCATGTATCGGTACACCTGCATCGAATCTGCGCTGATGATCCGGCCCGGTTTTGCCGTCGCCAGGGTATTGACGACGGCGGTTTTTCCTGCAGCGGTGGGACCGACAATGATAATCAGCGGGGGATGGGGATGATTCATGTCCTTTTGAACAGCTTTTCCAGGTCCGTCTGGTGATAGATCAGGTAAACGGGGCGGCCGTGGGGGCAGGTGGCATTGAAGGGGGTGTTGTCCATTTCCGCGCACAATGCCGTCACCTCTTCGGCGGCAAGGGTGTGATTGGCCTTGACGGCCCCTTTGCAGGCCATGACGGCGAAAAGCTTCTCTTTCAGCGCCAATGTGGTGGATGAGGTTTGCCCTCCGGCCAGCACTTCGCCGACAAGATCCGGCAGAAACTGCTTGGGTGAGAGATTCGCGAGCGGCCCGGGAACCGCTTTCAACACGAGGGCATGACCTCCGAAGGGTTCCATGTCGATGCCGGCTTCGGCCAGAATGTCCCGCGACTGGATAAACTGCTCATATTCTGCCGGGGATAAACTCAAAACCTCGGGCACCAGGAGTGCCTGCCGGAAACCGGCGCGTTTCTGGGCGGCGGAACGGATTTTTTCAAAGAGAATCCGTTCGTGGGCGGCATGCTGATCCACGACCACCAGCTTATCCCCGCCGGAAAAAATCAGGTACGTCGCGCCCACCTGTCCCAGGTAAGCCAATATGGAAAACCGAAGGGATTGTTCCGGTAGACCACCCGGTAGCGGTTCCGCTTCCTTCCGTGAAACCGGATCACGCCATAACCCCATCAGCGGCGGCTCCGGTCGACGTTCATCCCGGTGCGCATAGGTGGGGCGACTCCCGCCCGTCACCAGGGTATAACGCTTGAGGGCTTCCTCCACCCGCTGATGATAAGAGACTTCCGTTTGTTCCCGGTGCGCATCGTACGAATCCCTTTCGCTTTCCGGAACAGCGGCAAGTTTGGCCACAATGGTCTCGACGACGCAGTCATAAATATCCCGGGGATTGCGAAAACGCACCTCCGTCTTGGCCGGGTGCACATTCACATCCACATCTTCCGGTGGGGTTTCAAGGAAAAAGACCAGCACGGGATAGCGTTTTTCCGGGATCACCCGCCGGTAACCCGTCATGACGGCGTGGCTGATCAGGGCATCTTTGACAAACCGCCCGTTGATAAAGAAGTAGTATCCCTTCGCGTTCGCCCGGGAATAATCCGGCCGGGAGATGAATCCGCTCAAACGGACGTCTCCCCGCCGGCCCGCGATCGGCATCATATGGCCTGCCGTATCTTCCCCGAGAATCAGCGCGAGCCGCTCGGATAATTCCGCCGTATGGGGTACGCGGAGCACCTCACGGCCGTTGGATGTTACCACAAGCCGGATGTCGGGCCGGTTCAGGGCGATCCGGACCAGGACTTCCATGCAGGCGCCCTGCTCCGCTGCAACGGACTTCAGAAATTTTTTCCTGGCGGGCATGTGATCGAAGATATGGGTCACTTTAACCGCCGTGCCTTCAGGACATCCAATATCCTGCTGTGATTCGATTTCTCCGCCGTCCAAAACGATCCGGCATCCCGACAGGGAACCTCGGCTGCGAGTTGTCATCTCTATCCGGGCGACCGAGGCAATACTGGGCAGAGCCTCGCCGCGGAAACCGTAGGTTACGATATGAAAAATATCGTCAACCGACTGCATTTTACTGGTAGCATGCCGATGGAAGGCCAGACCGATCTCACCCGCTGCAATACCACGCCCGTTATCGACGACTCGAATGGATTTGCATCCGCCCTGCTCCAGATCGACGCACAGTTCGTCTGCACCGGCATCGATGGCGTTTTCCAGCAGCTCTTTCAGAATGGAGGCCGGACGTTCGACCACCTCCCCCGCTGCGATCCGGTTGGCCACTTCCCTGGATAAGACGGCGATTTTGTTTTCCATATCCGTTTACTCTACTCTAATGAATGTGACACCTTGGATTTCCTTTTTTTGTCTGCCCTCAAAAATCTATGTCTTAATTGTTTGTGGACGTTCTGGGAGAAGCGAAGAGTCTTAGTTTTTATCATCCTGTTATTATTAGATTCTTCGGCTGATAGTTCGGAATAACGTGGTTACAGTAACTCGTCGCTGGAAGGCTAACAAAAATCCTGACCGCTTTCAATGAAATCTTCTCCTGTTAACCAATTAATCCGTCATGAAAAATGCGGGTGTTAATCCGCATTAATAACGATGATGGGTTGATTCTGTCCCCTGCGGCGTATCTACTCCACATCGCCGATATGAAGGCCCTGGGGCCGGTGATTGCGGGAAGCAGGAAAACCGCAGAGCAGACTCCCCGGAAAATCGGTGGAGATCGTGCCCTTAGTCAGCTTCTTAATAAACCAAAATACAGTCGCCGCCGATGAGGGATTAAACATGGCCATGCCCAGGATGGACTAATAAGAAACAGTTTTAAGAATTCTCCCTGCGTTTGGAAGAAATGACTGGAGGTGGTTGGTGGAAATAACTTTTGGGTAAAGATACCGCCATTATCCCCGGTCGGTAATCAGCATCGTCGTGGGATCGAGACGCAATTCGGTGTCTATAGCGCTATCCCGATTCTCACCCTTGATCGCCTTGAGAGACATGTAATCGCCCTTTCCCTCGATCTTCAGAATCATCTGAAAATAATGCTGCAATCCCTCAATTGATGCGGCTATTCCCGCTTGGTTCGTCTGCTCGTTCCGGTGAGTGTGGAGAGCAAACCAGACAAAGAAATTCTGCCTTTCAGCCAGGGTTTTCATCTCCTGAAGGAATAGATCAACCTTACTGTTAAAGTGCAGACCGTCGATGATGAGGATCTGGGGCCGAAAAATGTTCTGGACGGCCAAGTCGTTCAAACGTTCCGCCAGTTTTGGCACACTGAAGTCGTCCGCCCGGAAGGTCATGATGAAGCGATGCAGGAGAATCTCTTCCCGCAGTTCCTGGACGTTGTCCACCGGATAGGTTTTGGTCAGATCCTGGAGGATTTCGTCATACCAGAGGGTGACCTTGTGTACCGGATCCTGGAGGCTCACGTGAAATACGGAAAACGTCTTCATCATGGCCTGTAGGGCAATCTGGACCAGCAGGGCCGTCTTCCCGACACCGGCCGGAGCCATCACAGCGCCGAAGGCGCCGTTTTCCCTAAGGATATTCATATCCAACCCCAGGTGGCGCAGGGGATTTCTTTCACTCAATTCCTTGATCATCATGGCAACATTCCTCTCCGACAGGTAAATGACCTGCCCCGGCCGGCGCAACCGTCGCACCGGGCTGATTGCTTCATTTAATATCACGCG
>CAYOYJ010000072.1:0-12460 GCA_964408155.1 uncultured Syntrophales bacterium | reverse complement strand
CGTTGCAGAGGCCGGAACCATAACGGAGAAGGACCCGAAAGTGAGAGCAATGGAACTGGAGGCCAAAAAGCTGACGGGCCTTATCCGGTTCACCTCGGAGCTGACGGCGGACGTACCAGGCGGCGAGGCGCAGATCATAAACATCTGCGGGAAAGGCCTCGCATGGTACAGAGACAGGGCCTTCCTCAAAGGAACCGGGTCCGGTGAGCCGTTGGGCATCCTGAACTCTCCGTGTGTGGTCGAGGTAAAGAAGGAACCGGGTCAAAAGGCCGGAACCATTGTTTACGAGAACATCGTGAAAATGATGGGCCGGATGTTTCCGGGCAGTTTCAAGAATTCGGTCTGGGTGGCGCACCAGTCCACGATTCCGCAACTGCTCACGTTGTCGTTGGGTATCGGCACGGGTGGAAGTGCAATACCGGTGATGAGTGAGACGGATGGGAAATTTACAATGCTCACAAGGCCAGTGGTGTTCACTGAAAAGACGGAAACCTTGGGCGAGCGCGGGGATATTCTCTTGGCCGACTTCTCTCAGTACGTCGTGGGCCTGCGTTCAGAGATGCGTTTCGATACCAGCATTCACGTCCACTTTGAAACGGATGAACTTTTGGCCAGGCTGATCGAAAGGCACGACGGGCAACCTTTGTGGGATGAACCGCTGACGTTGGCCGACGGTAGCACTACCGTGTCGCCTTTCGTGGTGCTGGAGAAGAGGTAAACCAACTAGCCCTCTCAAGAGGAAAAGAGGGGAGTAAGGCCGACCGGCGACGGCGGCCGTGCAGCGCGTTCCGGTCCTCTTCTTTCCGGAAAAGCGGACATTCATGAACCTCCCCCATTTCCTTTTTGCTTGGCCCCCGTGCGTGATGTTCGGGGGCCTTTTTTAAGAGAGAGTGAAAAGTTGAATGATAACGAGAGGATACCTAGGCCGGTGATATTCTTCGGCGACCTGGGGCATTTAACCGACGGTGGAGCCATTTTTTTCCGTTGCCAAAATTGACGGATGGGGTACAGCGGCGCTTGCCGATGCACAACGCATGGGCGAGGCCGTTATTATGGCAAAGGCGAGGGTGGGAGAGCTGTTAGCAGCAATACCATTATCAGAAAAAAGAACAAGTTCACAAAAAAAACTTGTTACATTGCCAACTGGGTTCGAATCCGTCGGCGTGGTTCATTGAAATTTTGTGCATTTGGTTTTCTGGAACTATTTGCACATAATTTTCTATTTGTCTTGATACGACTGTTCTGTCTAATCTAACCGCCACTGCAATTTCCTCCTGCGTGTAACAGCGTGCCGTCATTGCGGAGCGGCTGGCGAATATGACAGTTGGTGGTGATAGGCCAAGCAAAAAAGACAAGAATTTCGATCCGGCCAATTGGCCGGATCGAATTTCCCAATCCCAGGCGGCGAAAATGTTGAACGAGGCCCAGGAGCTGAAAGCCATTGAAAGCGAAAAGGCAAGGGAGAGGCAGGCTTTGCAGAAAAGCAGGTAGTGGGACAGAATGTACCACCACCACCTGACAAAGAACACAAGGCTAGGGAGTCAAAGGCCAAAGCCGCGAAGGTAAACGTCGGGGCAGTGGCATTAGTGGGTAAAGACATACGGTTCCCCTCGGCAAACCCTATGGGTGGTTCACCTACGTTACCACCTTTTCACCCCCTCTTGAAATTCTGCGAAGTTTGAAACGCGACGGCGGCCTCGGTTTTCTGATCGAGGTTCGGGGAGATATGCACCCCGTAGGGGGGTGAGCCCCTCACCCGGGGTAGCACAGGGGGTAGCACGACAAAACAAAAGGGGTTAAGCATTTCGCCTAACCCCTTGATTTTACTGGTGAGCCCTGTCGGGATCGAACCGACAACCTACTGATTAAGAGTCAGTTGTGCTTCAGAACACCCATTACATGGTGGCTCAGGTCCGCTCAGTTGTAAACAAATCCTTTACAACTCTTTTAATCAAAGTGGGATAGTGAGAAACCGTGACATTTTGTCACGGTTTCATGGCCTTGGAATAACCGGTTCATTGGTGAGAAGGAGGGGCAAATTGCCATCCCCCTTGGCGGAAAATGCAATCATTGCATGGTGTTGATGTGTATTAAGCGAGAAAGGGTGAGTACAAATTGTACCCAACCTTCCTGTGCATCCGCGTGTTCTGTTTCAGGTCGTGACAATATGTCACGGACTAAACGTCTTTGATGATGTGCAACGTGATCCGTCGACAAAATGTCGACAGTCCAATTACGCCAGTTGCTCTTCTTCGGGATCGTGGATCAAAGCTTTACACATTCACAAGCTTTCCTTGTGAGTTCAAGGTCGCTCCCCCAGCGGGAGCGTGGATTGAAACGTGCTTCAAGATCGAGTATGTCTGATGAGGATGAAGTCGCCCCCCGCACGTGGGCGTGGATTGAAAACGACCCCAGTATAGACCAACAGCAATTCGTCAGCAGGTTCCGGATACCGGCTTTCGAGACTGTGTCGCAATGTTATTCTGAGTCGTCAGTCGAAGAACCTATTCCTCTCAAAATATCGTTATTATTAGATTCTTCTCGGAGTTTATCCTTGAGCGAAGCGAAGGACTCAGCATGACCTCGAACGTAAATTGTGCATTATGACACAGTCTCTTCGCCGGCATGATGATTGCCGATGTTGTCTGGGGATATTCCAAGAAGTTTTCCAGTCCGGGTTGACGCCGCTGCGGTTTCCCGTCTCGAGAAAACGCGTAGAAGACATCCTTTCTTTTCTTTCCAAAATCGCCTTTGCCGTTTCCGGAAAAAACCTGTAAACTGCGATACCATGAAAGGAGGCGAATCATGATTGCCGACCGACTGAAAAGAATTGCGTTTTGTCTTACCGCCGTTTTTCTGCTCCTTCTGTGCGGTTCCACCCTGCAGGCCCAGGGAACGGCCGGGAAATCCTGCCTGTTTCGGGTTACTGCGCCCGGCAGCACGATGTACCTGCTGGGCTCCATCCACTTCATGCGGGACTCAAGCTATCCCCTGAAAGACACGATTGAGCGGGCCTTTGCCGTCTCCTCGAACGTGGTGTTCGAAGTCGATATGGCCACGATGGATTCACCCGACACACAGGCCATGATGCTGTCGCAATCGGTTTTTACAGACGGCAACACCCTTGAAAAAAGTCTCAGTTCGACTACGTATCGGGAGCTTGCGGAGAAAACGGAACAATTCGGTCTCAATGTTAAAATGCTGGACAACTTCAAGCCCTGGAGCGTGGCCATGACCCTCATTGGGCTGAAACTCAACCAGATGGGGTTCGACCCCGCCAAGGGCATTGACCGCTACTTTTACGCCAAGGCCCGGAACGCCGGGAAGAGAACCTTCGGTCTGGAGACATTGAATTACCAGATCGGAATTTTCAGCGGCCTGTCCATGCGGGAGCAGGACCTGCTCGTTGAACAGACTATGAATGATTTCGATACGATGGAATCGGAAATGGGCGAGATGCTAATGTCCTGGACCAACGGCGATGTCAAGAATCTTGAAAGCATGCTTCTGAAGAGTTTTGTGGATTACCCGGGTCTCTATCAGAAGTTTCTGGTCCGGCGAAATCGCAACTGGCTTTCCCAGCTCGAACTCTTCCTGGGGCAGCGGAAAACCTGGTTTGTCGTCGTCGGGGCGGGGCATCTCCTGGGACAGGACGGACTGGTCAATCTGCTGCGTGCACAGGGTTATACGGTCGAACAGCTCTGAGACGGCAGGCGAGGTGGAAATTGGCCCGACGGATGCGCTAAAGGCATAAATACATGTTGATTCAGCGGATTAAGTCGGCTTCCGTGCACCCGTTCGGAAAAATACACTTGTCAAAACGGGGATTTATTGTTACAAGTAGCTACTTTTCGGAAAGGGCAGGGTTATGAGCGGAGGCATCAACGACTATACACAATTTTCCATTGATCTCCGGCGCCACATGTGGCTGGCGGGAGTCGATCAGGAACTGCGCCGTCTGATCTGGCAGATCGGCGTGATGGGGAAATATATCTCGGCGAAGATCTACGAGGCCAACCGGAAACTGGCGGGTTTCAAGAATATCTACGGCGAGGATCAACTGACCCTCGATCGCGGCGCCGACGAAATCCTGAAAAACCAGCTCGAGCATTCGGGATTTGTTCTGGATTATGCGTCGGAAGAGCAGGACAGCGTCATGCGGATCGGCAAGGGGCATGAGAAATTCATCGTCACCGCCGACCCCCTGGACGGATCATCCCTGGTCGAGACGAACCTCTCCATGGGGACCATCATCGGGATTCACCGGGATTCCGTTTTTGACATCGGGCGCAACACCATGCTGGCCGCCATGTACATCACTTACGGCCCCCTGATTACGATGGTCTATTCCGCCGGGAAGGGCACCCATGAATTCGTCCTGAACCGGGAAGGGGAGTATGTTCTGTCCGAGGACAACATCAAGCTCAAGGAAAAGGGTTCGATCTACAGCCCCGGCGGGCTGCGCGGTGAATGGACGCCGGAGCATCTGCGGTACATTGAGTCCCTGGAGGAAACGGGGTACAAGCTCCGCTACAGCGGCGGATTTGTTCCCGACATCAACCAGGTGCTGATCAAAAAAGGCGGCGTCTTCACCTATCCTGCGCTGAAGGACAGTCCCAGGGGAAAACTCCGGCTCCTGTTTGAACTTCAGCCCATGGCCTTCATCATCGAACAGGCCGGCGGCCGGGCGACCGACGGTCACCAGGATATCCTCGCGGTGCCCGTGACGGAGCTGGGTCAGCGTTCGCCTGTGTACATCGGCAGTCGGTTCGAGGTGGACAGGGTGCGCGACTACCTGAAGTCGGATGTGGTTTACTGAAAATGAAATAAACAGACGGAAAGGACGGTTCGGGACGTGGCGGTATTGGAAACGGTAGGGCAGGTCAAGGCGGCGTTTGCAGGGATATTGAAGATCAACGGTGATCGCGTCGAGGTACTCGACGAGAAGACATTACGCTCCGGTCTCATCGACGACCTCATATTTTCCGCCGTACTCAGCGACGATTCCAATGTTTGCCTTGTCTGCCGGTGGCTCATCCGCCAGAGCGGCGTGGCTCTGGGCGCCTATCCGGCATCGATCCAGTCTTTCTATGAGGCCATGGGGCGAAAAGAGATCAAGGGTTTCACGGTTCCCGCCATCAATATCCGCACCCTGACTTACGAAACGGCCCAGGCGATCCTGCGGGCGGCGATGAAGGGTCAGGTCGGTCCCGTCATTTTCGAAATTGCCCGGTCGGAAATCGACTATACCATGCAGCGACCTGCGGAATACGCCAGCGGTGTCATTGCCGCCGCGATAAAAGTCGGTTATCGGGGCCCTCTTTTCATTCAGGGGGATCATTTTCAGTTCAACGCCAGGAAGTTCGCTCAGGACGCCGAGAAGGAAACCCGGGCGGTGAAAGATCTGATCTGGGAAGCTCTGGATGCGGGATTTTACAACATCGATATCGATTCCTCGACGCTGGTCGATCTGTCCCAGCCGACCATCAAAGAACAGCAGCGTCTGAACTACACGCTGGCTGCGGAGTTGACCACCATGATCCGCGACCTGGAGCCTGAAGAGATTACGGTTTCCGTGGGCGGCGAGATCGGGGAAGTGGGCGGCAAGAACAGCACAGTCGAGGAACTCCGGGCCTTCATGGACGGGTACCGGGAGGAACTGGAAAAAAACGGCGAAGACCTGAAGGGTATCAGTAAGATCAGCGTTCAAACCGGGACCACCCACGGGGGGGTTCCCCTGCCGGACGGAACCATCGCCAAAGTCAAGATCGATTTCGACACCCTGGAGAAACTCTCCGAGACAGCCCGCGTTGAATACGGACTTTCCGGGGCGGTCCAGCACGGGGCCTCCACCCTGCCGGATGAGGCGTTCGATCAGTTCCCCGCCCGAGGGACGGCGGAAGTACATCTGGCGACGGGATTCCAGAATATCATCTATGAAAGCAGGGCCTTTCCTCCCGACTTGAAGGAAAAAATCTACGGACTCCTCAGGGAAAAGCACGCCGACGAAAAGAAGGACACCGATACGGAAGAGCAGTTCCTCTACAAAACGCGGAAGAAAGGTTTCGGCCCCTTCAAGCAGGATCTCTGGACATTGCCGGGAGACCGGATGCAGGCCATCATGGGTGAGTTGGAAAGTCAGTTCACCTTTCTCTTCACGAAACTTGGGGTGAACAATACGGTTAACTTGTTGAAAAAATATGTGAATCCGGTGAATGTGATCCTGCCCTGTCCGGAGCCGTTAAAATAAAAAATTACCGGCGCGACAAGCAGATACAGATGTAACAAGAATATTCGCCCCCGATAAAGTTTAGCGGGGGCGTTTTTTTATCGACTCCTGAAATTTGCCCTGTTTTTTCAATCCATCTGCTTCTTAATCCGATCCCCGGGTGTCGTGCCGGGCTTCGACCCGGCATCCATTGGCAGGGCGTGACTCACTGGAAATGGATTCCGGCCTTCGCCGGAATGATGGGAATGGATATGGAATGGACGGAGTCATAACCTCAGAGAAATAAACGGATAATACTGATAATCAGCCAGCGGAAAAAGGTAATAACCGGATTCAGAACTCCCAGATATAGGAGGATGATGATCACGAAGAAGCCGTAGGGTTCCATGCGGTGGAAGAGGTAGCGGATGTGATCGGGGAGAAAACCCATGACGATTTTTGATCCGTCCAGCGGTGGAATTGGAATCAGGTTGAAGGCTGCCAGGATGATGTTGATCTGGGCCAGATAGTAAAGAAACGTGGCCGTCGGACCCTGCGGCAGGGGTGCCAGGATCTGCATGGCCAAAATGGCGACAAAGGCGAAGATGGTGTTGGCCACGACACCGGCTGCGGAAACCAGAACAAATCCCGACCGGCGGTTCGGAATGTTTGCAAGATTGACCGGAACAGGCTTCGCCCAGCCGAAGCCGACGAGAAACAGCATCAGCGTCCCCAGTGGATCGAGATGTTTCAGGGGGTTCAGGGTCAGGCGGCCCAGGCGCTTGGCCGTGCCATCTCCCATCATATAGGCGACCCAGCCGTGTGCCAGTTCGTGAACGATCACGGAATAAAGCAACGGAATCGCCAGCAGGATAAAAGTTTTCGGGTCGTTGATGAGCAGTTTGATCAGTCCCATATGATCTCCTCTTTCTGGGTGGTCTATTTCTTCGGTCTTGTTCGGTAAGACAGGTCTTGTTTTTCAAGAAAAAAGGCCGGCCCCGGTTGCGATTTCCGGCAAAGCATCAAAAGGCCGCACATCCCATCCGTCGATCCTTCCGTCCTGCATGGGTTCGACAAGCGAGATCGTCAATGTTTACCACGTGAAATCAACACATTAAACATGCACCGGCCGTGTGCCGTCCGGGCAGGATGATGCGGTCGATCCTCCTCTCAGGGGTGGATGGGATCCCTTTTTTACGGCAGGCTGGATGGTACAATAAATGCTTAAGAATGGGTAACAATATCTTGCCGGCTCACAATATTTTCTTGCTTCGCTTTGTGACAGGCAGGGACAAAACACCGTAATCGCTATATCGATCCCTAAAAGGGTGATTTTAATCAAAAAGGGTGTGTTTCCCAAAATAAAAATAATTTAAGTCTATTGAAAAAAATGCCGATAAACGTGGAAACAGATGTCATTACGTGTATGAGAGATATCGGCAACGATCACTTTTTCTTTCCAACGGTCTCTCAAACCAAAAATGAAAGGAGTGCTTGTCGTGCGAAGATTCAAATCGTCAGGATTTTTCAAGGGAATTGAGGCGAAATTAAGTTTGCCCCTGGTCTGCCTGATCTCGATCGTCCTGCTGGGCTACATGATTTTCAATTATTTCTCCGTTAAGAGCAGTCTTGAAGGAGGGCTGAATAAGGAAGCCGATATCATCATCGAGCGTGTGGCCAAGAACATTGCGGGGCCGCTCTGGAATATGGACAATATCCAGGCAAAGGAAGTGGTGATGTCCGAGATGTCCACGAAGAGCGCCTACGGTCTGCTGGTCCGTGATGCGGAGGGGAAAGCCATCACCCTGGGGGTGAAGCGGGACAACAATTGGAACGTTGTTGATTCCAAGTCCGACATCAAGGGGGATTACATCGTCCGGAAGAAGGAGGTTTCGAAAGATGCAAGTAAGCTCGGTGTCGTCGAACTCTATGTGACGGACGAGTTCATGAGGGCGGAACTCATCAAATCGGTGATTTATACGATCATCGTGGCTTCGGTGATCAATATTTTTCTGATCGTCATTCTCTTCTTCAGCCTCCGGATGCTTCTCATCCGCCCCATCAACCAGGTCATCGTCGGACTGGATTCGGCGGCGATGCAGGTATCCGTGGCCGCCGATCATATTACCGCTTCCGGCCAGTCGCTGGCGGAAGGCGCTTCGGAACAGGCCGCGTCGATTGAAGAAACCTCTTCCTCTCTGGAAGAGATGTCCTCCATCACCAAGCAGAATGCGGACAACGCCTCCCATGCCGACAGCCTCATGAGAGACGCCAATCAGATCGTGGCCAAGGCGAACGAATCCATGTCACGCCTGACCGTGGCCATGCAGGAGATATCGAACGCCAGCCAGGAAACATCCAAGATTATCAAAACCATTGATGAAATTGCTTTTCAGACCAATCTTCTGGCCCTGAACGCGGCGGTGGAAGCCGCCCGGGCGGGCGAAGCGGGCGCCGGATTCTCCGTGGTGGCCGACGAGGTCCGGAATCTGGCCATGCGCGCCGCCGATGCGGCGCGAAACACGTCGCACCTGATCGAAGGCATCGTGGTCAAGGTGAAGGAAGGTTACGGACTGGTTGAATTGACCGATAAAGCCTTTGCCACCGTAGCGGACAGGTCCTCCGAGGTGGGCAAACTGGTCAGCGAGATTTCCGCCAGTTCCCGGGAACAGGCCCAGGGGGTGGAGCATGTGAACATCGCCGTGGCCGAGATGGACAAGGTCGTCCAGCAGAACGCGGCCAATGCGGAGGAATTTGCCTCATCCTCGCAGGAGCTTTCCAGTCAGGCTGAACAGATGAAGGTCTATGTGGAAGCTCTGGAAGGGGTCATTCAGGGGAGTAAGGAGTCTTCGGAATCCCTGGCGAATGCCATGTCCTATCAAGGGGCTGAAGAAGAGGAGGAGGAATACGGTCCGGTTTCTGCTTACGGCAGTGCAACACTTTCCCTGCCGGAGCCGTCCCGTTCGTTCGGGAAAAAAAGATAAACGACACGGTCCTGACTTATCCATGAGCAAAGATTCAATCATCTTTCGCTTGAAGTGTGTGTCAAGACCGGTTAAAATCCGAGCGCCGCGATAAGGAATCGTGTTTCAAGACGGGAATCGGCGGTACCTTATCCCAACGGGGGTAGCGTTCAGCAGAGGGTTGTTTTACAAGTCAACCAAACAATGAGCAAAAGGAGGTCAAGCATGAAGAAACTGGTTGTGGTATTGACGGCAATTGCATTCATGGTTAGTGCGTCCCCGTTAATGGCGGCATCGCTTAAAATGGGAAGTTATCCGATTCCCAAAATGGTGGAGAGCAAGGACACGGGCGTTTTCGTGGATCTGGTGAAGGAAGTGGCAAAGCGCGCGGGTTACACCCTCAATCTCGAAATTGCTCCCCCACCCCGAACGGTGGAAAGGTTTAGCCAGGGTGAAATCGACGGCTTTTTCCCGGCGCTGGACGTGCTCATTTCCGGCGCAGCGGCCAAATCGTCTCCCATTTACACCAAAGTGGATTTCGCGTTCTTCAAAAAGGGTGCGGCCAATTTGAAGACCATCAAGGATCTTGAGGGTAAGAAAGTCGGCATTACCCGAGGTTATCCCTATGCCGGTGAACTGATGTCGAACAAAAAGATCATTTTTGATCCCGCCGACGATGACGTCACGAATATGAAAAAGCTGGCGGCCGGCCGGATCGATGCGTTTGTCGTCGAGGAGAAGAGCGGCCTTGAGGCGCTGAAGAAAAGCGGTGAGACTTCTGTGACCTATGATTCCGCGAAGCCTCTTTCTCATCAGGCCGTCTATTTTGCCTTCAAAAACAGCCCCGACGGCAAGGGGGCCGCAGAAGCTTTTTCGAAGGCACTGGGAGAGATGAAGAAAGACGGAACGTTGGGCAAGATCATGTCCCAGGCCAATTAATCCGGATTGGTTGGAACGCGGTTCTTAAATTAAAAAGGTGGGTATGGGGGGGGGAGATCGGTATGATCGTTCCCCCCCTTTTGCTTGATGAAAGATTCGGATTTTCAGACTTTGAATTGATGCGGATCATCAACTCTTTCTGTTATGGCGTGATCAGATGACCTTTCCCGTAGCTTTACGAAAACAACCCCTCTTCTGGGTGTGCCTGATCCTTTTCATTCTTGTCGTGGTCGGCGGTTTCACCGTGACCAATTATATTTCCCGTTATGGAGAAAACCAGGAAAGGGAGGTGCTGCAAATGCTGGCCATAACGGCCGCCGCGTCCTTTGACACGGATATCGTCCGAAAACTTCAGGGGAATCCCTCGGATGTCGGGACAAAGACATTCAGCCGGGTGCGCAGGCAATTGCAGAAAATTCATAGGGCCAATCCGGGGACACGCTTCGTGTATCTGACGGGCGAAAAGAAAGGCCAGATCATTTTTCTGGCCGATGCGGAGCCGCCCGAATCCAAAGATTATTCGCCGCCCGGTCAGGTGTACCGGGATGCCCCCCCGGCCTTGCGGCGCGCGTTTTCCCACGGGAAACCTTGTACGGAGGGCCCTTTCACCGACCAATGGGGGATATGGGTGACCGGAGTGGCGCCGCTGTTGGATTTGCGGACCGGTCAGGTCGTTGCCGTCCTGGGTATCGACGTGAATGCGAGCCGTTGGCAGGCTGCTGTTTTCCGTTACCGCGGGTTCGGCATTGCCTTGACGGTGCTGGTTTCGGGAATCTTCGCCCTGCTTTTGGCCGGCGTCTATGTCCAGGGACGGTACGGCACGCGAATTGACCGGCTTAATCAAAATCTCAGGCAGGAGCTGATAGAGCGCGAACGGATGGAGCAGGGGCTCAGGCTTGCGGCGGCGGTGATCGAAAACACCGCCGAGGGGATTGCCGTGACGAGACCGGACGGTACCATTAGAAAGGTGAACCACTCCTTTGAGCAGATTACCGGTTGGAGTGCCTCGGAAGCGGTCGGTTGGACCATGAGAATTTTGAAATCGGGTGAACATGACGCGGCGTTCTATCAGGCCATGTGGAAAAGTCTTGGGGAAACGGGGAAATGGAAGGGTGAAATCTGGAACCGTCGCAAAAACGGTGAGCTTTATCCTCAGGCGACAACGATCAATGCTCTGAAGGACAGCGAAGGTGAGGTCGGTTACTATGCCGTGATTTTTAGTGATGTGACGGAGCAGAAACAAATCGAGAGCAAATTGCGTGATTTATCCGCTCTGGACGGGTTGACCGGCCTCTACAACCGCCGCATGTTCGATGAGACGTTTTTCAAGGAATGGAAACGGGCAATGCGTGATGCGTCTCCCCTGTCCCTGATCATGATTGATATCGATTATTTTAAGAAATTCAATGATTTCTACGGTCATCTGGATGGCGATGTCTGCATCCAGCATGTTACGCAGGTCATCAAATCCTGTGTCCGCCGGGCAGCGGATTTCCCGGCCCGTTACGGTGGTGAGGAATTCGTGATCATTCTGCCGGAAACCGATCAGGCGGGTGTCAGGGCGGTGGCCGAGCGCATTCGGGAGGACGTCGCGGCACTTGCCATTCCCCACGCCATGTCCGATATCGCGGAGATCGTGACCGTGAGCATCGGTTGTGCGACGGACGTGCCCCAGATCAATGCGATCCCTTTACAACTCATCAATCAGGCCGACCAGGCCCTTTACCGGGCAAAGACTTCGGGGCGCAACCGGGTGGCCAATCTGTAGATTTTCCTGTCCCCTGTAAGTGTGGGAGGGTGCGCCATCAACTCCACGGGCCGTTTGCCGGATGGGTCTTGCGGCAAGGCATGGTCCCTGAGAATCCCGGATTGCCGGGATCTCAGAGACCGGCTAGCTCTTGAAAAGAGGTTAAAGGTCCCCCTTCATGCCGATCAGCTTTGCACTGGTTTTTACTTGGATAGCTCTATGGAGAGGCTTTTTGTGACGTCCGGGGGAACCTTTCCTCACAGGCGGCAGGGCCGGGCGATCATACCTGCCTGGGCGAACCATAGGGGCGTTTCCGCCGGTGTCAGCGGCACCGCCTTCGACGATGGCCAGCAGGCTTTCGGAGGCCCGGGTCAGTTCCTCCGCCTGGGCATTCAATTCCGATGCCGTCGATGCGGATTCCTCTGCCGTGGCGGCCGTCTGCTGGGTAACCTTATCCATTTCCGCAACCGCTCGGTTGACCTGTTCGACTCCTTCCGCCTGTTCCGTGGCGGCCACCGTGATCTGGTCGATCAAATCGGTCACTCCGACACGGTATTTCCCCAGTTCAGCAAAGGCTTCGTTGGTTTTCTGGACCAGTTCCAC